>NZ_JBFBGN010000032.1:0-57528 GCF_040684675.1 Streptomyces sp. NPDC089915
TGCAGAACGGCCAGATCGACTACTACGTGGGCACCTACACGATCAACGACAAGCGCAAGAAGCAGGTCGGCTTCGCCGGGCCCTACTTCATCGCCTCGACGCCGACCTCGTCGTCCTCGCCTGCGGCGTGCGCCCCCGCACCGGACTGGCCCAGGCGGCCGGCCTGGAGGTCCGCAAGGGCGTCGTCGTCGACGACCTCCTGCGCACCGGCGACCCGGCCGTCCACGCCATCGGCGACTGCGCCGAGCACGCCGGCCGGCTCTACGGCCTGGCCGGCCCCGCGCTGGAGCAGGCCGACGCCCTCGCCGCCACCCTCACCGGGACCCCCACCCCCTACACCGGCACCCGCGCCCTGACCCGGCTCACCCTCGGCGGCGCCGGCCGCCCCCTCGACCTCGCCGCCTTCGGCGACCCCACCCCGCTCCCCGGCGACGACGTGGTCCGCCTCGCCGACGCCACCCGCAGCACCTACCGCAAGGTCGTCCTGCGCGGCGACCGGCTCGTCGGCGGGGTCCTGCTCGGCGAGCTCTCCACCGTGGGCGCCCTGGCCCGCACCTGGGAGGGCGACGAGCCCCTGGACGCCCCGCACGACCTGTTCCACCTGCTCACCGACGACGGAGGCCACTGACATGACCGAGCCCCTGCCCGCGATCGTGCTCATCGGGCACGGCATGGTCGGCCAGCGCTACCTGGAGGCGCTCGCCGAGCGCGGGGCCACCGCCACGCACCGCGTCACCGTGCTCTGCGAGGAGCCCCGGCCCGCCTACGACCGCGTGCACCTCACCTCGTACTTCTCCGGCAGCAGCCCCGAGGAGCTCTCCCTCACCCCGGCCGGGTTCATGGCCGAGCACGGAATCGAGCTGCACCTGGGCGACCCCGCCGAGAGCGTCGACCGGGAGGCCCGCACCGTCACCTCCCGCTCCGGGCGCGTCATCCCGTACGACGTGCTCGTCCTGGCGACCGGCAGCTACCCCTTCGTCCCGCCCGTGCCCGGCAAGGACGCCCCGGGCTGCTTCGTCTACCGCACCATCGAGGACCTCCTCGCGATCGAGGAGTACGCGAAGACCCGCACCACCGGCGCCGTCGTCGGCGGCGGCCTCCTCGGGCTGGAGGCGGCCGGGGCCCTCCAGGGCCTCGGGCTCACCACCCGCATCGTGGAGTTCGCACCCCGGCTGATGCCCGTCCAGGTGGACGAGGGCGGCGGCGCGGCCCTGCTGCGCACCATCGAGGACATGGGCCTGACCGTGCACACCGGCGTCGGCACCCAGGCGGTGCTGACCGGCGAGGACGGCTCCGTCACCGGGATGAGCCTCTCCGACGGCACCGCCGTCGACGCCGACCTCGTCGTCTTCTCCGCCGGGGTCCGCCCCCGCGACCAGCTCGCCCGGGACTGCGGCCTGGCCGTCGGCGAGCGCGGCGGGATCTCCGTCGACGCCCGCTGCCGCACCTCCGACCCGCACGTGTACGCGATCGGCGAGTGCGCCCAGGCCGTCGACGGCCGGGTCTACGGCCTGGTCGCGCCGGGCTACGAGATGGCGGAGACCGCCGCCGAGGACCTGCTGGGCCGCGAACGCGAGTTCACCGGCGCCGACCTGTCGACGAAGCTCAAGCTGCTCGGCGTGGACGTGGCCTCCTTCGGCGACGCGCACGGCACGGCTGAGGGCAGCCTGGACGTCGTCTGGTCCGACTCCCGCTCCGGGACCTACAAGAAGCTCGTCATCTCCTCCGACGGGGTCCTGCTCGGCGGGGTCCTCGTCGGCGACGCCGACGCCTACGGGCTGCTGCGCCCGCTCACCGGCAGCGTCCCGCCGGTCGCCCCCGAGCAGCTGGTCCTGCCCGCCGGGCTCGGCCCCGCCACCCGGCTGGGCCCGTCCGCGCTGCCCGACACGGCGGTGATCTGCTCCTGCCACAACGTCACCAAGAAGGCCATCACCGCCTGCTCCACCCTGCCCGAGGTCAAGAAGTGCACCAAGGCGGGCACGGGCTGCGGCGGCTGCCTCAAGGTGATCGGCCAGCTGCTGCCGGCCGCCGCCGACCCGGGGCTCTGCGGCTGCTTCCCGTACACCCGCTCCGAGCTGTACGAGATCGTCCGCACCCGGCGCCTGGCCTCGTACCGGGAGCTCCTCGACGGGCACGGCAGGCCGCAGGCGCGCGGCGGCGAGGGCTGCGAGGTCTGCAAGCCCGCCGTCGGCTCGATCATCGCCTCCCTGGCCCCCGCCGTGGGCGCGAGCGGCTACGTGCTCGACGGGGAGCAGGCCGCCCTCCAGGACACCAACGACCACTTCCTGGCGAACCTCCAGCGCAACGGCTCGTACTCGGTCGTGCCGCGCATCCCGGGCGGCGAGATCACCCCCGAGAAGCTGATCGTGATCGGCGAGGTGGCCCGCGACTTCGGCCTCTACACGAAGATCACCGGCGGCCAGCGCATCGACCTGTTCGGCGCGAGCGTGGACCAGCTGCCGAGGATCTGGGCGCGGCTGGTCGACGCCGGATTCGAGTCGGGGCACGCGTACGGGAAGGCCCTGCGGACGGTGAAGTCCTGCGTGGGGCAGACCTGGTGCCGCTACGGGGTCCAGGACAGCGTGCGGATGGCCATCGACCTGGAGCTGCGCTACCGGGGCCTGCGGGCCCCGCACAAGCTGAAGTCTGCGGTGTCCGGCTGCACCCGCGAGTGCGCGGAGGCGCAGAGCAAGGACTTCGGGGTGATCGCGACGGCCGGCGGGTGGAACCTGTACGTCGGCGGCAACGGCGGGGCCGTCCCGCGCCACGCGGACCTGCTCGCGCAGGACCTGTCCGACGCCGAACTGGTGCGGCTCATCGACCGGTTCCTGATGTTCTACATCCGCACCGCCGACCGGCTGGAGCGCACCTCGGCCTGGCTGGAGCGGCTGGAGGGGGGCCTGGACCACCTGCGGGACGTGGTGGTCCACGACTCGCTCGGGCTGTGCGCGGAGCTGGAGTCGCTGATGGCCGAGCACGTGGCGCACTACCGCGACGAATGGGCCGAGACCCTGCGGGACCCCGAGCGGCTGCGGCGGTTCGTGTCCTTCGTGAACGCCCCCGGCGCCCCCGACCCGACCGTGCGCTTCGTCCCGGAGCGCGACCAGGTCAAGCCCGACCTGGCCGTCCTGACCATTGGAGGTCCTGTCCGATGACCGTCGAACTGCGGGTGGCCGAAGGCTGGCTGACGGTGTGCGAGCTGTCCTCGCTGGTACCGGGGCGCGGGGTCGCGGCCCTGCTCCCGGACGGGTCCCAGGCCGCGGTGTTCGTCGACCGCGCGGGGCGCCCCTACGCGATCGGCAACCAGGACCCCTTCACCGGCGCGCACGTGCTGTCGCGGGGGCTGGTGGGCTGGTCGGCGGGCCGGCCGTTCGTGGCCTCGCCCCTGCTCAAGCAGCGCTTCGACCTGGAGTCGGGGCGCTGCCTGGACGACGAGGAGGTGGCGGTCCGGACGTACCCGGTGCGGACCGCCGCGACCTCGTAGGGCGGACGGTCAGCCCTGGATCACGGACGGGTCCATCCACATGATCTCCCAGGTGTGGCCGTCGAGGTCGTCGAAGGCCCGGCCGTACATGACCCCGTGGTCCTGGGCGGGGCGGGGCTCGGTGGCCCCGGCCGCCAGGGCCCCGTCGACCAGCTCGTCGACCGCGGCGCGGCTCTCGGCGCTCAGGCACACCAGCACCTCGGAGGTGGTCCGGGCGTCGGCGATGGCCTTGTGGGTGAAGTCCTTGTAGCGGCCGTGCGTCAGGAACATCGCGACGATGGTGTCGGTGATGGGCATGGAGGCGCAGTTCTCGTCGGTGAACTGGGCGTTGAAGGAGTAGCCCAGCTTGCCCCAGAACGCCTTGGTGGCCTCCAGGTCGCTGACGGGCAGGTTGACGAAGATCATGGTGGAGGACATCCCGGTGTCTCTTCTCTGTGGTGGGGCGCGTGCCCCGCGTGGTGCTGTCGAGGGGTAGACCGGGGGCGGCCCGGGAACTCATCGCCGTGCGGCGGGATTTCTTCGACTTTTTTCTGCGGTCCGGGAAACCGCAGGTCAGGGTCGGTACCCGGGCGGGGGCCGGGAGGCCGCCGCCCAGGTGAACCGATCCTTCAGGAGACCACCGCGCCGCCCTTGAGGAGGGCCGCGCCCAGCGGGGTCACCGTGTGCAGGACGGCGCTGCCGTGGCGCAGGGTGGTCACCAGGCCGGCCTCGCGCATCACACAGGCGTGCTGGCTCGCCGAGGCCAGGGAGACCCCGGCACGGCGGGCCAGTTCGCTGGTGGTGGCCCCGTCGCCGATGGCCCGCAGCACCACCGAGCGGGTGTGGCCCACCAGCTTGCCCAGGGTGCGCTGGCGCTGCTCCTCGGCGGGCCGGGCGGCCTCCCCGCCCGCGCCGGCCGAGGCCAGCTGGGCGGCGGCCGGGTAGACCAGCACGGGCGGCAGCTCCGGGTCGTGGAGGGTCACCGCGGTGCGCCGGCAGAAGAAGGACGGCTGGAGCAGCAGCCCGCGCCCCCGCAGCCGTACGTCCCGGTCCACCGGGTACTCGCACTCCAGCACCGGGGCCCGCCAGCGCAGCATCGGCGGCAGGGAGGCCAGCAGCTCGTCCGCGCCCCCGTCGAGGAGGGCGCGGCCGCGCGCGGCCCGCTCGGCCTCGATCTGGGCCTGGATGTGGGTCCAGTACGGTTCCACGGCCGCCCGGTGGTAGCCGCGCAGCTCGCCCAGCAGCCGGGGCAGGTACTTGGTGCCGCCGTCCATGAACTCCCGCAGCCGGGTCGGCGGCGGGGTCCCGAAGGCCGCGCCGAAGCCCGCGGCGGCGCCCGCGCCCACGAGGGAGAGCTCGTGGCGCAGCCGGTCCGCGCGCAGCCCGCGCAGGGCGTCGAGGCCGAGGTCCCACCCGTACTGGCCCTCGGAGGGCGTCAGGAAATCTGGGAAATACCCGCGAGCCGGTATCAGGGCACCCAGCAGCCTTGTTTCACCATTCAACCGGCTCCGGGCTTCCGTACGCCATTCGCCGAACAGCCGGGCGTCACGCCGGTCTCTTAAGCGATGAAAACTAAGAATCGTTTCCCACAACGCATCGGGACGCCCTGCCATCCGTACGCGTGCCAGGTCCACTCCAGTGAAATGGATACGAAGCACCGAACCCCCACCTGTGCAACCGCAATCCCCCCGCCCCATGAGTATGCATGCCGTCACACGTGGTCACCACGCCCTTTCGGCCACAGTTGAAACCCCTTTCGGCAGGGGCGTGACAAGCGAAATCCTGTACTCCGCCAGGCACACTCCGGCGCGACCGAAACGCTCCGTGAAGGCCGTGGGGGGCTTTGCGGGGCCTGGCGGTCGGTCGCACCGGGAAGCGCCGACGTGCCTGGCGGATAGGCGGCAGGCGGCGGACGGGTGGGGATCCGTCCGCCGCCTGGCGCCGTAATGAGTTCGTTGAATATGCGCGAAACCCGGCCGGTGCGGCGCGGGGGTCTTCCTAATAGATGGAAGCGCCCGCCCCCGGCAGTCAGGGAACCGGGGGCGGGCGCTGTCAGTGGGCCGGGCTCAGCGGCTGTCGGAGCCCTTGGCCTCGGCGGCGGCACGGCCGGCCTCCAGGCGCGCCACCGGGATCCGGAAGGGCGAGCAGGAGACGTAGTCGAGGCCGACCTCGTGGAAGAAGTGCACCGACTCGGGGTCGCCGCCGTGCTCGCCGCAGACGCCGAGCTTGAGGTCGGGGCGGGTGGCCCGGCCCTGCTGGACCGCGTGGCGCACGAGGGAGCCGACGCCGTCCTTGTCGATGGTCTCGAAGGGCGAGACCCCGAAGATGCCCTTCTCCAGGTAGGCGGTGAAGAAGCTGGCCTCGACGTCGTCGCGGGAGAAGCCCCACACCGTCTGGGTCAGGTCGTTCGTGCCGAAGGAGAAGAACTGCGCGGCCTCGGCGATCTGGGCGGCGGTCAGCGCGGCACGCGGCAGCTCGATCATCGTGCCGACGGTCAGCTTGAGGCTGGTGCCGGTGGCGGCCTCGACCTCGGCGATGATCGCGTCGGCCTCGTCGCGGACGATCTCCAGCTCCTGGACGGTGCCCACGAGCGGAACCATGATCTCGGCGCGCGGGTCGCCCTTGGCGTTCTTGCGCTCGGCGGCGGCCTCGGCGATCGCGCGGACCTGCATGGCGAACAGGCCGGGGATGACCAGGCCGAGGCGGACGCCGCGCAGACCCAGCATCGGGTTCTGCTCGTGCAGCTTGTGCACGGCCTGGAGCAGGCGCAGGTCGTTCTCGTTGGCGTCCTGGCGGGACTCGGCGAGGGCGACGCGCACCGACAGCTCGGTGATGTCGGGCAGGAACTCGTGCAGCGGCGGGTCCAGCAGGCGGACGGTGACGGGCAGACCGTCCATCGCCTCGAACAGCTCGACGAAGTCCTTCTTCTGGAGCGGCAGGAGGGCACTGAGTGCCTCCTCGCGCTCCGAGTCGGTGTCCGCGAGGATCAGGCGCTCGACCATCTCGCGGCGCTCGCCGAGGAACATGTGCTCGGTGCGGCACAGGCCGATGCCCTGGGCGCCGAAGCGGCGGGCGCGCAGCGCGTCCTCGGCGTTGTCGGCGTTGGCGCGCACCCGCAGCCGGCGGACGCGGTCCGCGTAGGCCATGATCCGGTGCACCGCGCCGACGAGCTCGTCGGCGTCGTCGGCACCGGCGTGCATGCGGCCCTCGAAGTACTCGACGACCGGGGACGGTACGACGGGCACCTCGCCGAGGTAGACCTTGCCGGTGGAGCCGTCGATGGAGACGACGTCGCCCTCTTCGATGACCGTCCCGCCGACCGTCATCCGGCGGCGCTTGGTGTCGACGTCGAGGTCCTCGGCGCCGCAGACGCAGGTCTTGCCCATGCCGCGGGCGACGACGGCGGCGTGCGAGGTCTTGCCGCCGCGCGAGGTCAGGATGCCCTCGGAGGCGATCATGCCGTCGAGGTCGTCGGGGTTGGTCTCGCGGCGGATCAGGATGACCTTCTCGCCGGAGCGGGACCACTTGACGGCCGTGTACGAGTCGAAGACGGCCTTGCCGACGGCCGCGCCCGGGGAGGCGGCGATGCCGCGGCCGAGCAGGGTGGTCTCGGCGGCCTCGTCGAAGCGCGGGAACATCAGCTGGGCCAGCTGGTGGCCCGTGACGCGCTGGAGCGCCTCGGCCTCGCTGATCAGGCCCTGGTCCACGAGCTGGGTGGCGATGCGGAAGGCGGCGCCGGCGGTGCGCTTGCCGACGCGGGTCTGGAGCATCCACAGCTGGCCGCGCTCGATGGTGAACTCGATGTCGCAGAGATCCTTGTAGTGGGTCTCCAGCTTCGTCATGATCGCCATGAGCTGGTCGTACGAGGCCTTGTCGATGGCCTCCAGGTCCGCGAGCGGCACGGTGTTGCGGATGCCCGCGACGACGTCCTCGCCCTGGGCGTTCTGCAGGTAGTCGCCGTAGACGCCGGCGTGGCCGCTGGCGGGGTCGCGGGTGAAGGCGACGCCGGTGCCCGAGTCGGGGCCGAGGTTGCCGAAGACCATGGAGCAGATGTTGACGGCGGTGCCCAGGTCGCCGGGGATGCGCTCCTGGCGGCGGTAGAGCTTGGCGCGGTCGGTGTTCCAGGAGTTGAAGACGGCCTCGACGGCGAGGTCGAGCTGCTCGCGGGCGTCCTGCGGGAACTCGCGGCCGGCCTCCTTCGCGACGATCTTCTTGAAGGCCTTGACGACCTTCTTGAGGTCGGCGGCGTCGAGGTCGGTGTCGACGGTGACCTTCTTGGCGGCCTTGGCCTCGTCGAGGGCGTCCTCGAAGAGCTCGCCCTCGACGCCGAGGACGGTCTTGCCGAACATCTGGATGAGGCGGCGGTAGGAGTCCCACGCGAAGCGCTCGTTGTCGGCCTGGGCGGCGAGGCCGGACACGGACTCGTCGGAGAGGCCGATGTTGAGGACCGTGTCCATCATGCCCGGCATGGAGAACTTGGCGCCGGAGCGCACGGAGACCAGGAGCGGGTCGTCCGACTGGCCGAGCTTCTTGCCCATCTTCGCCTCGAGGGCGGCGAGGTGCGCGCTGACCTCGTCGCGGAGCGCGGCCGGGGCCGTGCCGCTTTCGAGGTAGACCTTGCAGGCCTCGGTGGTGATGGTGAAGCCGGGAGGGACCGGAAGACCGAGGTTGGTCATCTCGGCGAGGTTGGCTCCCTTGCCGCCGAGAAGGTCCTTGAGGTCCCGGTTGCCCTCGGTGAAGTCGTAGACGAGCTTCTGATCTTTGTTTTCCGACACGGGTCTCGACTCCTCGAGGACTCGGGTGGCTGCCCTGACGGCCAGGAACATACCCAGATCGAAGGCTTATCGGTACGTCCACTTGGCGGTCATGGGGCCGTAACCACCCGTGCGCCACCGTATCGAAAGTAACCGGTCGGTAATGAGAACCTACGAACGGCGTTCACATCCCGAAGGGTGAGGTGGCGTTTGAGGCTTGATCCCGCTCGAATGAGCGATCATCGATACATTTGCGTTCAACTCTTGAACGCACAAAGGGTGGCACCCAGTGCCACCCTTTGGAAGTCTTACCCGTGACTTACGCGCTCATCTGAGCGAAACCTCTCCCATGCGTGGCGTATATCACGCGCCTCGCAGGGCGATTTGTCAGCCTCCGGACGTGTCCAGCTCGGCGTCCTCGCTCACACCGGCGCAGTCGTACGGATCCTTCAGCCAGCCCTCCGGGAGGACAACTCGGTTGTTTCCGGACGTCCGGCCACGCGGGCCGTCCGCACTCTCGGGCCACGCCTGATCCAGATCGAGCTCGCTCAGATGAGCGTCCAGCTCGGCCAGGGAGGAGACGACCGCCATCTTGCCGCGCATCTCGGACCCGACGGAGAACCCCTTGAGGTACCAGGCGACGTGCTTACGGAAGTCGATCACCCCGCGCGCCTCGTCGCCGATCCACTCCCCCAGCAGCTGCGCGTGCCGCAGCATGGCGGCCTTGACCTCGCGCAGCGTCGGCTTGTGGAAGTCCTCGGGGCGGCCCTCGAAGGCGGCCACCAGGTCGTTGAAGAGCCACGGGCGGCCCAGGCAGCCGCGCCCGACGACCACGCCGTCGCAGCCGGTCTCGCGGACCATGCGCAGCGCGTCCTCGGCGCACCAGATGTCCCCGTTGCCGAGCACGGGGATCTCCGGCACGTGCTCCTTGAGGCGGGCGATGGCCTCCCAGTCGGCGGTGCCGCCGTAGTGCTGGGCGGTGGTGCGGCCGTGCAGGGCGATGGCGGTGACGCCCTCCTCGACGGCGATCCGGCCGGCGTCGAGGTAGGTGAGGTGGTCGTCGTCGATGCCCTTGCGCATCTTCATCGTCACCGGCAGGTCGCCGGCGCCCGCGACGGCCTCGCGGAGGATGGCGCGCAGCAGGTGGCGCTTGTAGGGCAGGGCCGAGCCGCCGCCCTTGCGCGTGACCTTGGGGACGGGGCAGCCGAAGTTGAGGTCGATGTGGTCGGCGCGGTCCTCTTCGACGATCATGCGGACGGCCTTGCCGACCGTCACGGGGTCCACCCCGTACAGCTGAATCGACCGCGGCTTTTCGCTCGCGTCGAAGTGGATCAGCTGCATGGTCTTCTCGTTGCGCTCGACCAGGGCGCGGGTCGTGATCATCTCGCTCACGAACAGCCCCTTGCCGCCCGAGTACTCGCGGCAGAGGGTCCGGAAGGGGGCGTTGGTGATGCCGGCCATGGGCGCGAGCACCACCGGGGGCTGCACGGTGTGCGGCCCGATCGCGAGGGGGGCGGGAAGCGTGGTCATCCCCCCATTGTCCCGCAGCGCCGTTCCTTACTTATTCGTACGATCGGCGGTATGCATCACATGAGTGGCGTGGACCAGCCGAGCCGTCGCCGCCGCCTGCTCGTCCTGGCGGTCTGCTGCATGAGCCTGCTGATCGTCAGCCTGGACAACACCGTGCTGAACGTGGCCCTGCCCGCGATGCGCCGCGAGTTCGACGCGTCGGTCTCGGGGATGCAGTGGACCATCGACGCGTACACCCTGGTCATCGCCTCGCTGCTGATACTGGCCGGGTCCACGGCGGACCGGATCGGGCGGCGCAGGGTGTTCGCCGTGGGGCTGGTCCTCTTCACCGCGGGGTCGGTGCTGTGCTCGCTGGCACCCGGCCTGCACTGGCTGATCGTCTTCCGGATGGTCCAGGCCGTCGGCGGGGCGATGCTCAACCCCGTCGCCATGTCCATCATCACCAACACCTTCACCGACCCGAAGGAGCGCGCCCGCGCCATCGGCGTGTGGGGCGCGGTGGTCGGCATCTCCATGGCGGCCGGGCCGCTGGTCGGAGGGCTGCTGGTGGACTCGGTGGGCTGGCGGTCCATCTTCTGGGTCAACCTGCCGGTCGGACTGGTCGCCCTCGCCCTGACGCTGCGCTTCGTGCCGGAGTCCCGGGCCGAGCGGCCGCGCCGGGCGGACCCGGTGGGGCAGCTGCTGGTGGTGGTGCTGCTGGGCGGGGTGACGTACGCGATCATCGAGGCGCCCGCCCAGGGGTGGGACGCCCCGCCGGTCCTCGGGTGCGCGCTGGGCGCCGCGGCGGCGCTGGCCGGGCTGCTGTTCTACGAGTCCCGGCGGACGGACCCGCTGATCGACCCCCGGTTCTTCCGCAGCGCCCCCTTCAGCGGGGCGACCGTGATCGCGGTGAGCACCTTCGCCTCGCTCTCCGGGTTCCTCTTCCTGACCACCCTCTACCTCCAGGAGGTACGGGGGCTGAACGCCCTGGACGCGGGGCTGCACATGCTGCCGATGGCCGCGTTCGCCTTCCTGTGCGCGCCGCTCTCGGGGCGGCTGGTCGCCAACCACGGGCCCCGCCCCTCGCTGCTGGTGTCCGGGGTGGCCATGGGGGCGAGCGGGCTGCTGTTCGCGGCCTTCTCCGCGGAGACCTCGACGCCGCTGATGTTCACCGGGTACGTGCTCTTCGGCATCGGGTTCGGCCTGGTCAACGCCCCGATCACCAATACGGCGCTGTCCGGGATGCCGCGCTCCCAGGCGGGGGTGGCGGCCGCCGTGGCCTCCACCAGCCGGCAGACGGGCGGGGCGCTGGGCGTGGCGGTGATAGGGGCGGTGCTGGCGTCCGGGACGGCGGGCGGCGCGGACTTCGCGACGGCGACCCGGCCCGCCTGGTGGATCATCACCGGCTGCGCCTTCGTGGTGCTGGTCGTCGGGGCGGTCACCACCGGCCCGTGGGCGCACGCCACCGCGCTGCGGACGGCCCGTGAGCTCCAGCCGTCGCCGTCGGTTCCCGCCGCTCCCCCGCAGCAGCCGCCGCAGCAGCCCCCGGGGCAGGCTCCGGGGTCGCGGATGGACGGCGGGCTCCCCCCGGCTCCGGGACCGGCTCCGGCGGGCTGAGCCCGGCCGGGGCGGGCGCCCGTCCGACCTCCGTTCCACGACACCTTCAAACCAACGGCTGACAGATATTGAAATCTGTCAGCCGTCATGTCATTCTCTTCTCATGACCACGAACGAGAACACCTCCGCGTCCGCCGTCCCCGCCGCCCGCCGCCTCGGCGCCACCGGCCCGGCCGTCTTCCCCCTGGGGCTGGGCTGCATGGGCATGTCCGCCCTCTACGGCGAGGCCGACCGGGCCGAGTCCCTGGCGACGATCCACGCCTACCTGGAAGCCGCCCCCGAGGGCATGAACACGCTCCTGGACACCGGCGACTTCTACGGCATGGGCCACAACGAGCTGCTGATCAACGAGGCCCTGCGCACCGCCCCGGCCGCCGCCCGCGAGCAGGCGCTGACCAGCGTCAAGTTCGGCGCCCTGCGGACGGTCGAGGGCGGCTTCACCGGGTACGACGGGCGGCCCGAGGCCGTGAAGAACTTCCTGGCCTACTCGCTCCAGCGGCTCGGCCGCGACCACATCGACGTCTACCGGATCGCCCGCGTGGACCCGGACGTCCCGATCGAGGAGACCGTCGGCGCCATCGCCGAGGCCGTGCAGGCGGGGCACGTGCGGCACATCGGCCTGTCCGAGGTCGGCGCGGACACCCTGCGCCGGGCCGCCGCCGTGGCCCCGATCTCGGACCTGCAGATCGAGTACTCGCTGATCTCGCGCGGCATCGAGGACCGCATCCTGCCGACCGCCCGCGAGCTCGGCATCGGCGTGACGGCGTACGGGGTGCTGTCCCGGGGCCTGATCAGCGGGCACTTCGACCGTGACCGCGCCCTGCCCCCGGGCGACTTCCGGGGCATGAGCCCCCGCTTCCAGGGCGAGAACCTGGGCCGCAACCTCGACCTGGTCGACGCCCTGCGCAAGGTCGCCGGGGAGAAGGGCGTGAGCGTGGCCCAGATCGCGATCGCCTGGGTGCTCGCCCAGGGCCCGCGCCACGGGGTCGACATCGTGCCGCTGGTCGGCGCCCGCCGCCGGGACCGGCTGACCGAGGCCCTCGGCTCCCTGCGGGTCGAGCTGACCGCGTCCGACCTGGCCGCCATCGAGGCGGCGGTGCCGGCCGGCTCCGCTTCCGGCGACCGGTACCCGGCGGCACAGATGGCCCACCTCGACAGTGAGCACTGAGCTGACGGTACGGTCGTACCCATGCCCCCCGCTGCTGCCGAGCCCCTGACCCCCGAGCGCATCCTCGAGACCACCGAGGAGGTGCTGCGCCGCTTCGGCCCCACCAAGGCGACCGTGGTGGACGTGGCGCGCGCCCTGGGCGTCAGCCACGGCAGCGTCTACCGGCACTTCCCCTCGAAGGCGGCGCTGCGCGAGGCCGTCACGGACCGCTGGCTCGCCAAGAGCGTGGTCATGCTGGAGGGGATCGCCTCGGCGCCGGGCGAGGCCGCCCCCACCAAGCTGGAGTCCTGGCTGGAGGCCCTCTTCGAGGCCAAGCGCCACAAGGCGGGCGACGACCCGGAGCTGTTCGCGACGTACACGGTGCTGCTCGGCGAGAACAGCGGGGTGGTCGACACCCACCTGACGGAGCTGATCCACCAGCTGGCCCGGATCATCGGCGAGGGGGTCGCCGCCGGCACCCTGGCCGCGCCGGACGTACCGGCCGCCGCGCGCGCCGTCTTCGACGCCACCGGCCGCTTCCATGACCCCCAGTACGTGGCGGACTGGTTCTCCCCCACGATCATCACGGAGTTCGAGGCCGTCGTGGCGCTCCTCGTCAGGGGCCTGCGCGCCTGAACCGGCGGGGCTACGCGCCCCGTTGTGCGGAAGGAGACGCTCCGTACGGCTTGGCGATCATTTTGAGCCGTGTCGCCTTGTACATGCCATTGACAGTTCCTTACGGTCCCCTTACCGCACTACTCAGCACGTTCCAGGGGGAACCTTGTCCACGGCAGTACAGCCCTCACCTCCCGCACGCTCCGGCGCCGCGGCGGCCCTAGGCCTGGTCCTGACCATCGCGCTCAGCGTGGTCGCACCGATCGTCACCTACAACACCCTCGTCGACGACCACGGCTGGAGCGAGGCCTCGGCGCTGCTGGTCAGCGGGGCCTGGCCGGTGCTCGACAGCGCCATCATGGTGGCCTGGCGCCGCAAGCTGGACGAGTTCGCCATCGTCACCCTGGTGTTCCTGGCGATCACCGCCGCCGTCTCCCTCGTCGGCGCCGACTCCACCCGTGCCCTGCTGGTCAAGGACTCCGCCGTCACGGGGCTGTTCGGGCTGCTCTGCCTGGCCACGCTGCTCGCGCCGCGTCCGCTGATGTTCTACTTCGGCCGGAAGTTCGGCACGGACGGCACCCCGGCGGGCGTGGCGTACTACAACGGCCTGTGGCAGTACGAGGGCTTCCGCAACGCCCAGCGCCGCATGACGCTGGTCTGGGGCGTGGTCTACCTGATCGAGGCGGCCGTCCGGGTCGCCCTGTCGTACGTCCTGGACACCTCCACCATGGTGACCGTCAGCCCGTTCCTGATCTACGGCACGCTCGGCGGCCTGGCCCTGTGGACCATCCGGTTCGTCAAGCGCACCAAGGCCGAGGGCGAGAGGCGGGCCGCCGAGGCGGCCGCCGCAGCGGCCGCGGCCGATCAGGGCTCCGCGGCCTGACGGCCGCACCCGCGAAAAGACCGGTGGCCCGGTGCGCGATCCGCGCACCGGGCCACCGGTCTTTCGTGCAGGTCCTAGCAGCCGAGCAGACGGCTGCCGAGGTAGGTCTGGATCTGGTCCAGGGAGACGCGCTCCTGCTTCATGGTGTCGCGCTCGCGCACGGTCACCGCGTTGTCGTCCAGGGTGTCGAAGTCGACGGTGACGCAGAACGGCGTACCGATCTCGTCCTGGCGGCGGTAGCGGCGGCCGATGGCGCCCGCGTCGTCGAACTCGATGTTCCAGAACTTGCGCAGGTCGGCGGCGAGGCCCTTGGCCTTCGGCGACAGCTCCGCGTTGCGGGACAGCGGCAGGACGGCGACCTTGATCGGGGCCAGGCGCGGGTCGAAGCGCATCACGGTGCGCTTCTCCATGACGCCCTTGGCGTTCGGGGCCTCGTCCTCGTTGAACGCGTCGAGCATGAAGGCGAGCATGGCGCGGTTGACGCCGGCCGCCGGCTCGATGACGTACGGGGTGTACTTCTCCTTCGACTCCTGGTCGAAGTAGACGAGGTCCTGGCCGGAGGCGGCCGAGTGCGCCTTCAGGTCGTAGTCGGTGCGGTTGGCGACGCCCTCCAGCTCGGAGAACTCGCTGCCGCCGAAGTTGAAGCGGTACTCGATGTCAGCGGTGCGCTTCGAGTAGTGGGACAGCTTCTCCTTCGGGTGGTCGTACCAGCGCATGTTCTCCTCGCGCAGACCCAGGCCGCGGTACCAGTTCCACCGCTCCTGCATCCAGTACTCCTGCCACTGGTCGTCCTCGCCCGGCTTGACGAAGAACTCCATCTCCATCTGCTCGAACTCGCGCGTGCGGAAGATGAAGTTGCCGGGCGTGATCTCGTTGCGGAAGGACTTGCCCATCTGCGCGATGCCGAACGGGGGCTTCTTGCGCGAGGTGGTCTGCACGTGGGCGAAGTTGGTGAAGATGCCCTGGGCGGTCTCGGGGCGCAGGTACGCCTTCGAGCCGGTGTCCTGGGTCGGGCCGAGGTGGGTCTCCAGCATGCCGGAGAACTGCTTCGGCTCCGTGAACTGGCCCTTCACACCGCAGTTGGGGCAGTTGACGTCGGCCAGGCCGTTCGCGGGGAGGCGGCCGTGCTTGGCCTCGTACGCCTCTTCCAGGTGGTCGGCGCGGTGACGCTTGTGGCAGGAGGTGCACTCGGTCAGCGGGTCCGAGAAGGTCGCGACGTGGCCGGAGGCCACCCAGACCTCGGGGGCCAGGATCACGGAGGAGTCGAGACCGACGACGTCCTCGCGCCCGGTGACCATCGCCTTCCACCACTGGCGCTTGATGTTCTCCTTGAGCTCCACACCCAGCGGACCGTAGTCCCAGGCAGCCCTGGAACCGCCGTAGATGTCACTGCAAGGGAAAACGAAGCCACGGCGCTTGCTCAGGCTGACGATGGTCTCGATCTTGTCGGCGGCCACGGTGCTCTCTTCATTACGAGGACGAACGGCGAAGGCTTTAGGTTACCGGCGCCCGCACCCTCCTCTTCAAGTCGGTACCCCCCTTCCAGCATGCTCCCGCGGACCCTTCACCTGCCTTTTTGACAACCGTTTCCATCTTTGATGAAAATGGATGTCATGAACGTACGACGCCTCATACCCACCGCCGCTCTCGCCGGTGCCGTCGCCCTCGCCGGGACGGCCCTCACCGCCTGCTCGGGGGCGGGCACGGCGAGCGCGGACAAGGACGGCAAGCTGCGCGTGACGGCGTCGTTCTACCCCCTGCAGTTCCTCGCCGAGCAGGTCGGCGGCGACCACGTGAAGGTCGACACCCTGACCAAGCCGGGCGTCGAACCCCACGACCTGGAGATCACCCCCAAGCAGACCGGCAGCCTGGGCGAGTCCAACGTGGTCCTCTACCTCAAGGGCCTCCAGCCCGCCGTCGACAACGCCGTGGCCCAGTCCGGCGTGAAGGACGTCGTGGACGCGGCCGGCCTCACGAAGCTTGAGGTGCACGGCACCTCCGGCGAGGAGGACCACGACCACGCCGCCGAGGGCCACGACCACGGCCACGACCACGGCGGGACGGCCGAGGACCCCCACGTCTGGCTCGACCCGGTCAAGTACGCGGAGATCGCCAAGGGCTTCGGCGCCGCCATGGAGAAGACCGACCCCGGCCACGCGGCCGACTACCGCAAGAACACCGACGAGCTCGTGGCCAAGCTGGGCGCGCTGGACACCGAGCTGCGGGAGGGCCTGAAGAACACGGCCTCCAAGACCTTCATCACCACCCACGCCGCGTTCGGCTACTTCGCCGAGCGCTACGGCCTCGACCAGGAGGGCATCTCCGGCGTCGACCCCGAGTCCGAGCCGAGCCCGGCCCGGATGAAGGACCTCCAGGCCATCGCGAAGAAGGACAATGTCACCACCGTGTTCTTCGAGGCCCTGGCCAGCGACAAGACGGCCAAGACCCTCGCCCGGGACACGGGGCTGCGGACCGACGTCCTCGACCCCCTGGAGGGGATCACCGACAAGTCGCAGGGCGCCGACTACTTCGAGGTCATGCGGTCCAACCTGAAGAACCTCCAGAAGGCCCTCGGAACCAAGTGACGACAGCAGCAGCAACGGAGGCGCGAGCCATGCAGTCAACGCCCCGACCGGCGACGGACGACCAGACCGTCATATCCCTGCGCGGGGCCACGGCCTCGCTCGGCTCCCGCCCCGTGCTCCGGGGGGTCGACCTCACCGTCCGCCGGGGGGAGGTCGTCGCCCTGCTCGGCGCCAACGGCTCCGGCAAGTCCACGGCCGTCCGCGCCGTGGTCGGCCAGGTACCGCTCACCGACGGCTCCCTGTCCCTCTTCGGCACCGACTTCAAGCGCTTCCGCCAGTGGTCGCGCATCGGGTACGTCCCCCAGCGCACCACCGCCGCCAGCGGCGTCCCCGCCACCGTCCGCGAGGTCGTCTCCTCCGGCCGCCTCGCCCGCTCCCGCTTCGGGATCCTGCGCAAGGCCGACAGGACCGCCGTGGAGCGGGCCCTCGCCCTCGTCGACATGGACCCGTACGCCGACGCCTCCGTCAACGCCCTCTCCGGCGGACAGCACCAGCGCGTGCTCATAGCCCGGGCGCTCGCCGTCGAACCCGAGCTGCTGATCATGGACGAGCCGATGGCCGGCGTGGACCTGGCCAACCAGGAGGTCCTCGCGAGCGCCCTGCGCGAGCAGGTGGCCGCCGGCACCACTGTCCTGCTCGTCCTGCACGAGCTGGGCCCGCTGGAGCCGCTGATCGGCCGCGCCGTCGTACTGCGCGACGGCTGCGTCGTCCACGACGGCCCGCCGCCCGAGGCCGTCGGGCAGCACGCCCTCCCCGGCCACGACCACGTACACCCCCACGCGGCGCACGACGCCGAGCCCCTGCGGACGGGACTGCTGAGCTGATGGAAATCCTGCACTACGCCTTCATGCAGCGGGCGCTGCTCGCGGCCGCCCTGGTCGGCGTCACCGCGCCCGCGATCGGCACGTACCTCGTCCAGCGCCGCCAGGCCGTCATGGGCGACGGCATCGGCCACGTCGCCATGACCGGTGTCGCCCTGGGCTTCCTGCTCAACACCAGCCCGGTCTGGATGGCCACCCTCGTCGCGGTCGTCGGCGCCGTCGGCATGGAGCTGATCCGCTCCCGCGGCAAGACCAGCGGCGACATCGCGCTCGCCATGCTGTTCTACGGCGGCCTGGCCGGCGGCGTCATGATCATCAACCTGGCGCCGGGCGGCTCCACCGCCAATCTGAGCAGCTACCTCTTCGGCTCGATCACCACCGTCGCGCCCGAGGACGTCACCGCCGTGGTGATCCTCGCCGCCTTCGTCATCGCCGTCACCGTCGGCCTGCGCCGCCAGCTGTTCGCCATCAGCCAGGACGAGGAGTTCGCCCGCGTCACCGGCCTGCCGGTGCGCGCCCTGAACCTGCTGATGGCCGTCACCGCCGCCGTCACGGTCACCGTGGCCATGCGCATCGTGGGCCTGCTGCTGGTCAGCGCCATGATGGTGATCCCCGTCGCGGCCGCCCAGCGCGTCACCCGCGGTTTCGCCGCCACCCTGTCGCTGGCCATGGGGATCGGCGTGGTGGTCTCGCTCAGCGGTACGGCCGCCACCTACTACATCGACGCGCCGTCCGGCGCGACGATCGTGCTGCTCGCGATCGTCGTCTTCGTGGCGACCACGGCCCTGTCCACGCCCCTGGCCCGGCGCCGGGCGAGGGCCGCCCGGGCCGCCGAGGAGGTCTGCACCCGGGACGACGTGAAGGTCTAGGAGGACCGGCCGCCTGGCACAATGGGGCAAGGCCGAAACGAGGAGGAACCCGGTGGCGACTGCGCCTGGCGAGACGAATACCGCGCCAGTACGAGGACGGTCCACCCGGCAGCGGGCCGCCGTGGCGGCGGCGCTGGACGAGGTGGACGAGTTCCGCAGCGCCCAGGAGCTGCACGACATGCTCAAGCACCGCGGCGACTCCGTGGGCCTGACCACCGTCTACCGCACCCTCCAGTCCCTGGCGGACGCCGGCGAGGTCGACGTGCTGCGCACCAGCGACGGCGAGTCCGTCTACCGGCGCTGCTCCACCGGCGATCACCACCACCACCTGGTCTGCCGCAAGTGCGGCAAGGCCGTCGAGGTGGAGGGCCCCGCGGTGGAGAAGTGGGCGGAGTCCATCGCGGCCGAGCACGGCTACGTGAACGTGGCCCACACCGTCGAGATCTTCGGCACCTGCGCGGACTGCGCGGCCGCCGGCTAGCCCCGAAGGACCGGAATCCGGTCGAACACCGGTCGGAATCCGGCCGATGTCCCGCGCCTCCGCCGCCGTGCCCTCCCGGGCCCGGCGGCGGAGCCGTGTCCGGGGGTCAGCTCTCGGCGCCCTCGGGCTGGTTCGGGACGGCGCCGCCGAAGCGGCGGTCGCGCTTGGCGTACTCCAGGCAGGCGTCCCACAGGTGGACGCGGTCGAAGTCCGGCCACAGGACGTCCTGGAAGACCATCTCGGCGTAGGCGCTCTGCCAGATCAGGTAGTTGGACGTGCGCTGCTCGCCGCTGGGGCGCAGGAACAGGTCCACGTCCGGCATGTCCGGGTAGTAGAGGTACTTGGCGAGGGTCTTCTCGTTGACCTTCGACGGGTCCAGCCGGCCGGCCTTCACGTCCTCGGCGAGGGCCTGGGCGGCGTCGGCGATCTCGGCGCGGCCGCCGTAGTTCATGCAGAAGTACAGCGTCAGCTTGTCGTTGCCCTTGGTCTGCTCCTGGGCGACCTGGAGCTCCTTGGCCACGGACTTCCACAGCTTGGGCATGCGGCCCACCCAGCGCACCCGGATGCCGAGCGCGTCGAGCTGGTCGCGGGTCTTGCGGATGAAGTCGCGGTTGAAGTTCATGAGGAAGCGCACCTCGTCGGGCGAGCGCTTCCAGTTCTCGGTGGAGAAGGCGTACAGGGAGATGTTCTTGACGCCCATCTCGATCGCGCCCTGGAGGACGTCGAGGACGCGCTCCGCGCCGACCTTGTGGCCCTCGGTGCGCGGCAGGCCCCGCTCCTTGGCCCAGCGGCCGTTGCCGTCCATCACGATCGCGACGTGCTCCGGAACCAGCTCGCCCGGGATCTTCGGCGGGCGGGCGCCGGTCGGGTGCGGTTCGGGGAGCGTGTAGTCCCGTCGGGAGAGTCCCAGGAATCCGCGTACTGCCATGGCGCTTCGGTCTCCGATCTCGGTCACTTCTCTACGTATCGCAAGGAGCGCAGCCCGCGCTCCAGATGCCAGTGCAGATAGGCGGAGACGAGTCCGCTCCCCTCGCGCACGTGCCGCGGCTCCGCCGCGTCGGCCGTCGGCCAGTCCCCCGTCAGCAGGGCGCTGAGCAGCCCGATGGCCTCAGCAGATGGTACGACGCTTCCGGGGACCCGGCAGTCGCCGCATATGACCCCGCCCGCGGCGACGGAGAAGTGCCGGTTGGGGCCGTGGATCCCGCATTTCGCGCAGTCCTCGAAGCTGGGCGCGTAGCCGTTGACGGCCAGGGAGCGCAGCAGGAAGGCGTCGAGGATCAGGTGCGGCTCGTGTTCGCCGCGCGAGAGGGTGCGCAGGGCGCCGACGAGCAGCAGGTACTGCTGTACGGCGGGTTCGCCCTCGTTCTCGGTGAAGCGCTCGGCGGTCTCCAGCATCGCGGTGCCGGCGGTGTAGCGGGCGTAGTCGGTGACGATGCCGTTGCCGTAGGGGGCGATGATCTCGGTCTGGGTGCACAGCGGCAGGCTGCGGCCGATCAGCTCGTTGCCGCGGGCGAAGAACTGCACGTCGGCGTGGGAGAAAGGTTCCAGCCGGGCGCCGAACTTCGACTTGGTGCGCCGTACTCCGCGGGCGACGGCCCGGACGCGGCCGTGGCCGCGGGTGAGCAGCGTGATGATGCGGTCCGCCTCACCGAGCTTCTGGGTGCGCAGCACGATGCCGTCGTCGCGGAACAGACTCATGGACCCATTGTCCCCCGTGCGCGGACAGCACCGGCCCCCGTCCGGACGTGTCCGGACGGGGGCGGCACCCCTTGGGAGGTCGGGTGGGGAGGCGGTCAGACGGCGGGGGCGCCCGCCTCGTCGGCCTCCTCGGCGGCCTTCTCGGCGGCCGCGGGGGCGGCGGCCGGCTGGGCGGGCAGCTCGGCGTGGCCGGTCAGGGCCTCGGCCAGCGTCTCGGCCAGGGCCTCGGCCGCCGGGGCGTTCTGCGCGTCGTCCTTGGCCAGGCCGTTGAAGACCAGGTTCAGGATGATGGCGGCGCTGGCACCGAGGGTCACGCCGCTGTTGAGGAGCGAGGACAGGTCCGGGCTCATGTGCTTGTCGAAGTAGGCCGGGACCGTGGCGGGGAAGAGCGCGAAGGCCAGCGAGACGCCGACGATCAGGGCGTTCTTCTCCTCCTTGAGGTCCACCTTGGCCAGGGTCTGGATACCGGCGAGGGCGACCATGCCGAACATCACCGTGGCGGCGCCGCCGAGCACGCCGGGCGGGACGGAGGCGACGATCGCGGCGGCCTTGGGGATCAGGCCGAGGACGATCATGAAGACGCCGGCGGCCACGACCACGAAGCGGCTCTTGACCTTGGTCATCCGCACCAGGCCGACGTTCTCGGCGAAGGCGACGTACGGGAAGGAGTTGAGCAGACCGCCGAGGGCGGTCGCGGCGCCGTCGGCACGCAGGGCGCGGGCGACGGTCTCGCTGTCGATCTCCTTGCCGACGATGTCGCCGACGGCGTAGGTGTCACCGGTCGTCTCGACCATGGTGATCAGCATGACGATCAGCATGAGGAGGATCGGGAACCATTCGAACTTCGGGGCGCCGAAGTGGAAGGGGGTGGTGACGCCGATCCAGTCGGAGTGGCCGACGTCGCCGAACTTGGCGTCGCCGAGCAGGAACGCGACGGCCGTGCCGCCGACCAGGCCGAGCAGGATGCCGATGCTGCGCAGGAAGGGTCCGCCGAACTTCATCAGGACGAGGATGAAGAGCATGGTGCCGCCGGCGTAGGCCAGCTGCGTGGGGACGCCGCCGTCGGCCACGGTGGGGGCGCCGCCCGCGGCGTCCTTGAGGCCGACGGGGATCAGGACGATGCCGAGGACCGTGATCACCGTGCCGGTGACCACCGGCGGGAACAGCCGCATGACCGCGCGGAAGGCCTTGGCGGGCAGCCAGGCGAAGGCGAAGGTCGCGATGCCGGCGGTGATGACGGCGCCGTAGATGACCAGCAGGGCGGCCGTTCCGCCGCCCGCGCCGAGGCCGATGGCGATCATCGGGGAGACCGCGGTGAAGGTCACGCCCTGGATCAGCGGGAGCCGGGCGCCGACGCGGCCGACGCCGAAGGCCTGGATGATCGAGGCGATACCGCAGGTGAAGAGGTCCGCGTTGATCAGGTAGACCAGCTGTTCAGGGCTCAGCTTCAGCGCACTGCCGACGATGATCGGGACGATCACCGCGCCGGCGTAGAAGGCGAGTACGTGCTGGAAGCCGTACAGCGCGAGCTTGGGGAGGGGGAGCACCTCGTCGACCGGGTGCGAGCTCTGCTCTCCGCTTGCGGAAAGCCGGGCGGCGACACGTGCCATCTCTGCCTTGCCCTTCAAGGAGGTAGGTAATTGAGAGGAAGCTGGTTATCCCCTGGCCGGAGTGGGTCGTTAACCCGTTGGTCCGCCGGGGTTGTCAGTGGGAACACGCAGATCTCGTCGTGTGACCGGAATTGAACGCCTGTGGAAGTGCTCACAGATATCGGAGACTTCGACAAAGAGTTGACGTTCCGGGACTCCCTCTCTGGAGGTTCCTCCAGTGGCGGGCGCCCGCTTGCCGGAGTATGGGGACGGGGCCTCCGGCCGCGCCGTTCCCCTGCACACCTGCGAAGTTCCCGGTCCTGACAGGCAATTTCCCGGCGAGCAAGCCTTCGGCCACGCAAATCAGAGGGTGTAATTCCGGCCGTCCGAAATGCGGAAGATCTGTACGGAAGATGGAACTCCGCCCCTCGCGAAGGCCGTGGAGGGCTCCGTTTCCGGCCGGTACGGCCCAATCGTTACCTCCCGGACGCCCACATGCCGGGATTTCGCCCCCGAAAACACCTCCGGGCCCGGCGGAAAACCTCCGCCGGGCCCGGATCCGCGTACGCGCGCGCCTCCGCTACGGCGCGCGCACCGCCGACAGCAGCCCCGCCACCTCGTCCGAACCCATCCGCAGCGCCGCGCCCACGGTGGCCAGCACCTCGCGCTCGGCGGGGATGTAGGGCCCGTCCGCCAGGGCGATCCGGGCGCCCTGCAGCAGGATCGATTCGCGGCCCGGGGCGGCCAGGTGCGCGGCGAGCGGCTCCAGCGCCTCGTGGAGCTCGATCGACAGCGCCGCCCCGCAGCACTCGGGCCCGTCGTACAGCCCCAGCCGGCCCTCGTCGGTGGCCAGCGCCTCCACGAGGGACTCCAGCTGCTCCTCGGTGCAGTCCGGGAACCCGGCCCCGCGTACGGCCGTCACGGCGGCCTCCAGCGCGCTGCGCGAGGTGGTCCCGCCCGCGGCGAGCACGGCCAGCGTCACGGTGTGCACGGCGTCGCGCAGCAACGAGGAGAAGCGGGTGGTGGTCAGGTGGTCCAGCGCCTCGGTGCCGAAGCGCTCACGGCAGGCCTGGCACTCGACGACGGGCCCGGCCTCCCCGCGCGGCAGCAGCGGCAGGCCGAGCACGGTGAACCGGCGGCGCCCGGTGCGCCGGCGGTAGTTGCGGTCACCTCCGCAGCCGGGGCAGAAGAACTCCCCGTCGCCCACGGTGTTCCAGCTGGTACGGATGCCCCAGAGCGTCAGCTTCCGGCCGTCCCCACCCCGAACTGGCAGCACGTCGCACCTCCGTAACTCCCCGGGCAACGACGCCGGGTTGGCGTGATGTTAGCCACATCGGTGAGTGTGCGTCAGCCGTGCGACAAGACAACATGGGCCGGGGGGCGCACTTGGCCGATCTGCGCCCCCGGCCGACGGGCCCCGCAACGCGGCGGAGCCCCGCCCCTCCGGCGGGAGGGGCGGGGCTCCGTCGGGGGTGGTTCAGCGGCCCGCGCGGTTGACGGCGGAGATGACCGCCTTCAGGGAGGCGCGGGTGGTGTTGGCGTCGATGCCGATGCCCCACAGGACCCGGCCGTCGATCGCGCACTCGATGTACGAGGCGGCCACGGCGGAGGCGCCCTCGCTCATCGTGTGCTCGGTGTAGTCCAGCAGGCGGGCGTCGACGCCGATGCCGCCCAGCGCGTCGAAGAAGGCCGAGATCGGACCGTTGCCGGTGCCGTTCAGGACCGTCTCCACGCCGTCCACGACCGCCTCGACGGTCAGCGTGTCGGTGCCGTCCTTGTCGGTGGCGGTGGAGCCGGAGCGCAGCTGGATGCGCCCCCACTGAGCCGCAGCGTTCTCGGGGTTGGGCAGGTACTCGTCCGAGAAGACCTCCCAGATCGCCTTCGGCGTGACCTCGCCGCCCTCGGCGTCGGTCTTGGCCTGGATGATCCGCGAGAACTCGATCTGCATGCGGCGCGGCAGGTCCAGCTTGTGGTCGTTCTTCAGGACGTAGGCGATGCCGCCCTTGCCGGACTGCGAGTTGACCCGGATGACGGCCTCGTAGGAGCGGCCGACGTCCTTCGGGTCGATCGGCAGGTACGGGACGGCCCACTCGATGTCGTCGACGGTCTTGCCCTGGGCGGCCGCGTCGGCCTCCATGGCGTCGAAGCCCTTCTTGATGGCGTCCTGGTGGGAGCCGGAGAAGGCGGTGTAGACCAGGTCGCCCGCGTAGGGGTGGCGCGGGTGGACCTCCATCTGGTTGCAGTACTCGCTGGTGCGGCGGATCTCGTCGATCTGCGAGAAGTCGATCTGCGGGTCGATGCCCTGGGAGAACAGGTTCATGCCCAGGGTGATCAGGTCGACGTTGCCGGTGCGCTCGCCCTGGCCGAACAGGCAGCCCTCGATGCGGTCGGCGCCGGCCATCAGGGCCAGCTCGGCGGCGGCGACGGCGGTGCCGCGGTCGTTGTGCGGGTGCACGGAGATGCAGACGTGCTCGCGGCGGGTCAGGTTGCGGGCCATCCACTCGAAGCGGTCCGCGTGGGTGGAGGGCGTCGAGCGCTCCACGGTGGCGGGCAGGTTCAGGATGATCTCGCGGCCCTCGGCCGGCTGCCAGACGTCGCAGACGGCCTCGCAGACCTCCAGGGCGAAGTCCAGCTCGGTGTCGGTGAAGATCTCCGGGCTGTACTGGTAGCCGAAGACGGTCTCCGGGCCCAGCAGCTTCTCGGCGTACTCCATGACCAGGCGGGTGCCGTCGACGGCGATCTGCTTGATCTGCTCCTTGGAGCCGCGGAAGACGACCCGGCGGAAGGTCGGGGCGGTCGCGTTGTACAGGTGCACGGTGGCGCGCTTGGCGCCGATCAGCGACTCGACGGTCCGCTCGATCAGGTCCTCGCGGGCCTGGGTCAGTACGGAGATGGTGACGTCGTCCGGGATCGCGCCCTCTTCGATGATGGAGCGCACGAAGGCGAAGTCGGTCTCGCCGGAGGAGGGGAAGCCGACCTCGATCTCCTTGTAGCCCATGCGCACCAGCAGGTCGAACATCTCGCGCTTGCGGGCGGGGGTCATCGGGTCGATCAGCGACTGGTTGCCGTCGCGCAGGTCCGTGGACAGCCAGCGCGGAGCCTTGGTGACGCGGGCGTTCGGCCAGGTGCGGTCCGGGATCTCCACCTGCTCGTAGAAGCCGTACTTGTGGATCGGCATCCCGGAGGGCTTCTGGGTGTGGGTCGCGTTGGTGATGGGCGTGGGGCGACCGACAAAAGGCTGCTGGCTCATGGCGTTGGGCTCCTCGCGTGTCCGCGGTAGTTCGCTGGGACGGCCGACGGCGGTAGTGAAAACCGCAACACCAAACTCCGCGGGGAGGGGGCCGGCCTACGACTACAGACCCTCGCCGCGGCAGCTAAGGAGAAGCAGCCCGAAACGCATGATGGGCCGAGCCTAACCGAGCCGCGCCGTGTCGCGAGGACCTGTTTCAGTATGCAAGACCGGCGCGCCCGATTTGCACCCTTTGTGACCCAGGACTCCTTTCCTCCGGCAAGGTCCGGCGGATCCGTCAACACGGCGCGTCGCCTTTGAGACAACCGAATGAATCATGCTCGCCGCTAGTGACACCGCCATCACCCACTGCCACATTTCCGGGCATGGATGCCTTCCTTTCCCACGGACACGCCCCCCGCCACCCCGTCTTCTGCACCGTGGTGCCGCCGCACCTCCTGGACAAGGCCGCCCGGTCCGCCGACTCCACCCGGGCCGACGCCGCGCAGCGCACCCTGGAGACCGACGCCCTCCTGCGCACCCGGCGCCGGATCAGCACGGTCCGGGGGATCGTCCCGGCCGATGCCGACGCCCCCGCCCCCGACGGGCCGCGCCGCACGATCTACGACGCCCAGCACCACACCCGGCTGCCCGGGAAGAAGGTCCGCGCCGAGGGGGCCGACGCCGCCAAGGACGCCACCGTCAACCGCGCGTACGCGGGGCTGGGCGCCACGTACGAGCTCTACCTCAAGGGGTACGGCCGCCGCTCCATCGACGGCTCCGGCCTGCCGCTGGACGCGAGCGTGCACTACGGCGAGGACTACAACAACGCCTTCTGGGACGGTCAGCAGATGGTCTTCGGCGACGGGGACGGGGACCTGTTCCTCGACTTCACCGTGTCGGTGGACGTCATCGGCCACGAGCTGACCCACGGGGTCACCCAGTACACGGCCAACCTCGACTACCACGGCCAGTCCGGCGCCCTCAACGAATCGATGTCGGACGTCTTCGGCTCGCTGATCAAGCAGTACTCGCTCGGACAGACCGCCGACCAGGCGGACTGGCTGATCGGGGCCGGGCTGCTGGGCCCGAACGTCACCGGGGTGGCACTGCGCTCGATGAAGGCGCCGGGGACGGCGTACGACGACGACGAGCTCGGCAAGGACCCGCAGCCGGCGACGATGGACGGCTACGTGACCACCTCGCGCGACAACGGCGGCGTCCACATCAACTCCGGCATCCCCAACCACGCCTTCTACATCGCGGCGACCGAGCTGGGCGGCAAGGCCTGGGAGCGGGCCGGGCAGGTCTGGTACGACGCCCTGACCGGCGGGCAGCTGGACTCGCGCGCGGACTTCAAGGACTTCGCCCGGCTGTCGACGGCGGCGGCCGTCGCCCGGTACGGCGAGGGCGGCGCCGAGCACCTGGCCCTCCAGAAGGCCTGGGCGACCGTCGGCCTGGGGTAGGTAAGGGGGCATGAGGATCGAAGTGGTGCGGACGGGCGGATTCGCGGGGATCGAGCGCCGGGCGGAGGTGGACACCTCGGGCCGGCCCGACGCGGAGGAGTGGCAGGCCCTGGCCCTGCTGGCGCTGCGGCCCGACCCGCGGGCCACCGAGGGGCCCGGCGGCGTCCGGGACGGGTTCTCGTACCGCATCACGGTAGACGGGCGGACGGTCTCCTGCCACGACCCCCACCTCTCGGACGCCCAGCGCAGCCTGATCACCCGGGTGCTGAAGGAGGGCGCCTGACCGCTCCCGCCCGGGCCGGCCGGCCCGGGCGGGAATCCGGGTGCCCGGGCCGGACCGTCCTGCTTGGATGTCCGGATGACCACGACGATCCTGAACACCCTGGAGCAGTACTACGACGCCGCCCCCCGCCGGGGCGGCGCCCGGGGTGAGGACTTCGGGCCGCTGACCCTGTTCGTACAGGAGGGGCAGGGCTGGCCCTACTACGCGCGGCCCTCGCTCGGGGGCCCGGCGGCGACCCCGGCGGACGTACGGAAGGTGCTGGAGAGGCAGCGGGAGCTGGAGGTGCCCGAGGCCTTCGAATGGGTGGCCGAAAACAGCCCCTCCCTGCGGGCCGCCGTGGAAGCGGCGGGGCTGCACGTCCACGCGCACCCGCTGATGGTGCTGGACCCCGGTGCCGGCCCGCTCCCCCCGCACCCGGAGGTGCGCTCCCTCCCCACCGAGGACCCCCTGCTCGCGGCCGCCGTGACCGTGGCGGGGCTGGCCTTCGCCGAACCGGGGACGGCGCTCGGCGAGGCCGGCCCGGCGGAGCTGGCGGCCGCGCTGGCCGACCCGGCGGTGGAGCAGCGCCGGGTCCGGGTGTCGGGGATGCTCGCGGACGGGCGCACCGGGATGGCGGCGGCGGTCCGCGACGGGGTGGTGCTCTGCTCGGGCCAGTACATCCCCGTCGGGGAGGTCGCCGAGGTCGTCGGGGTCGGTACGCTGCCCGCGGCCCGGCGCCAGGGCCTGGCCCTCGGCGTGACGGCGGCACTGGTCGCGCAGGCCCTCGGCGGCGGGGCGACGACGGTGTTCCTGTCGGCCGGCGACGAGGACGTGGCCCGGATCTACGCCCGCGCCGGCTTCCGCCGCGTCGGAACGGCCCTGATCGCGGAGCCCCCGCAGGGCTGAGGCCGCCTGAGGGCCGGGTTTTTTGCGGAAACGGCAAGAAGGATTGCCGGGGTCACGGGAGGGGCCGGAGCATCGGCGGTGTCCGTACAGGCGCCACCGAGGAGACCGCGTGCCCACCCACTCCCCCGCCCACGCCCACCACGAGCACGGCCAGGGCCACGGCCCCGGCCCCGGCCACGGCCACGGCCCCGAAGCGGCCGGCCAGGAGTTCTGGGACTCCCGCTACCGCGAGAGCGAGCGGATCTGGAGCGGCCGGCCCAATTCCGTCCTGGTCCGCGAGGCCTCGGACCTCTCCCCCGGCCGGGCCCTGGACCTGGGCTGCGGCGAGGGCGCCGACGCGGTCTGGCTGGCCGGGCGGGGCTGGCGGGTGACCGGGACCGACATCTCGCCCGTGGCACTGGAGCGGGCCGCCGGGCACGCGGCCGAGGCGGGCCTGGCCGACCGGATCGCCTTCGAGCGCCACGACCTCGGGGAGTCCTTCCCCGCCGGGGAGTTCGACCTGGTCGCCGCCTGCTTCCTGCACAGCCCGGGCGAGATGCCCCGCGAGCGCATCCTGCGCACCGCCGCGGCGGCCGTCGCCCCCGGCGGCGTCCTGCTGGTGGCCGGGCACGGAGGCCCGGCGCCGGGCGCCGAGAACCCCCACCCGGAGCTGCACTTCCCCGCCCCCGAGGAGGTGCTGGCCGGTCTGGAGCTCGCCGAGGACGGCTGGGAGGTGCTGGTCTGCGCCGAGCACGAGCGGGTCGGCGCGGAGGCCGACCGGCCCGGTCACGGCTACGACAACACCCTCAAGCTCCGCCGCCTGCCCTGACGGGGCGGCGGCGGGCGGCGGCGGACGGGGGAGGGCGCCGGGGCGGGGGCCTGGATCAGAAGCCGAGCTTGCGCAGCTGCTTGGGGTCCCGCTGCCAGTCCTTGGCGACCTTCACGTGCAGGTCGAGGAAGACCGGCGTGCCGAGCAGGGCCTCGATGTGCTTGCGCGACTTCATGCCGACCTCCTTCAGGCGGGAGCCCTTGGGGCCGATGATGATGCCCTTCTGGCTGGGCCGCTCGATGTACACGTTGGCGTGGATGTCGAGCAGCGGCCGGTCCGCCGGGCGGTTCTCGCGCGGGATCATCTCCTCGACCACGACGGCGATGGAGTGCGGGAGCTCGTCGCGGACGCCCTCCAGCGCGGCCTCGCGGATCAGCTCCGCGACCATGACCATCTCGGGCTCGTCGGTGAGGTCGCCCTCCGGGTAGAGCGGGGGGCTCTCCGGCAGCATCGGGGCGATCAGGTCGGCCAGCAGCTGGACCTGGGTGTCGCCGACGGCGGACACGGGGACGATCTCCGCCCACTCGATGCCGAGCTCGGCGCCGAGCTGCTGGATCGCGATGAGCTGCTCGGCCAGCTGCTTGGACTCGACCAGGTCGGTCTTGGTGACGATGGCGATCTTGGGGGTCTTCTTGATCCCCGCGAGCTCCTTGGCGATGAACTTGTCGCCGGGGCCGAGCTTCTGGTCGGCCGGCAGGCAGAAGCCGATGACGTCGACCTCGGCCCAGGTGGTGCGCACGACGTCGTTGAGCCGCTCGCCCAGCAGGGTGCGCGGCTTGTGCAGGCCGGGGGTGTCCACCAGCACCAGCTGGGCGTCGGGGCGGTGCACGATGCCGCGGACGGTGTGGCGGGTGGTCTGCGGCCGGTTCGAGGTGATCGCGACCTTGGTGCCCACCAACGCGTTGGTCAGGGTCGACTTGCCCGCGTTGGGGCGGCCGACGAAGCAGGCGAAGCCCGCGCGGTGCGGGGCCGTGGGCTCGGGGGAACGATCGCTCATACGGGCCATTCTCCCCGATGCGGCCCGGCCCGCCGACCAGACCGCCCCGGACGGCTACGACAGGGTGAGGGTGAGGGCCGCCCGGTAGGCGCCCGGCCGGGTGTACGGGGGCACCCGCAGCAGCAGCGCGGCGTCGACCGTGAACGTCCCGCCCGTCCCCGAGGCCAGCACCGCACCCTCCGGCCCGGCCGTCCCCGGGGCACCGGCCTCGCACCCGCCCCCGCAGGAGGGGGTCCAGGACAGCGAGGCCCCCGGCACGAGTACCCCGTCCAGCCTCCCCCGCAGCATCCACCGCCCCGCGCCGGGACCCCGCGTGTCGGCCACCGTCACCGTCCCGATCCGCCCGGCGGCCGCGCCCCCGCCCCCGAACCCGACCGCGCCCAGCGTGACCGCCGCTCCGGCCTGCGTCATCGTCAGGGAGCCCGCCGCCGGGGCGGCCGGCTCGACGACCGCGTACGCCGCCGGGCCCGAGCCCCGCGCCGCCGTCCAGGAGGGGCCCTCGTAGGCCACCACCCCCGTCGTCCTGCGGTCCTCCACCGCCAGCTCCGCCGCGAAGGCCCCGGACGCGTCCGCGGTGGCCGCCACCCGGTCGGCCGTCCCGGCGGCGCCCGCGCGCCCGGCGACCGTGACGGCCGCGCCCGGGGTGAACCCGGCCCCGCTCACCCGGACCCGGGCGCCGGGCTCCCCGTACGCGGCGGCGACGGCGACCCCGCGCAGGTTCATCACGGGCCGCCGGACGGCGAGGATCCGCAGCGCGACCGGCGCCTGCGCCCCGGCCGGCGCGCAGGCGGCCCCGGCCAGGGCGTAGCCGCCCGGGGCGAGGGTGATCTCCCCGGGCTCGGTGACGGTGAAGCCGCCGCGCATGACCAGGCCGGACTCCCCCGCCACCGCGGCCACCGGCACCTCCCCGCCCTGGGCCCCGCCCAGCAGGATCCGCCCGGTCGCGGCGGGGGTCCCGCCCTGCGGCGGGGTCTCGGGTACACGTCGCTCGCGATCTTCGACCGGTCCGGCGGTCTCGCCCTCGGGCGGGGTCTCGGGCGGGGTCCGGTCCAGCCGGTAGGTCACCGTGACGGTGTCGCCGACCGCCGGGGCCGGGTCGTCGGCCTCGACGCGGGCCGTGGTCGTCCCCCCGGCGGACGGCAGGCAGTGCGTGGGGAACTCCACCCGCCCGGCGGGCGTCGCCCCGTCGGCCGCCGCCGGCGTCCCCGCCGCGGCCGTGGCCGCGAGTACGGCGATGCCCGCGGCCGCCGCCCAGCTCCTCCCGCGCGCGCCTCTCCGCACCGTCCGGCCCCCTCCCGCCGCCCCGCCAGAAGGCCATTCACGGCCGGGCGACGGGAGAAGTCAATGCACGGGACGCCCGGAAACTGACGGAGCATCAGAACCGGTGCGCTCCGCCCGGAACGTCCGCCGGTACGCCGTCGGGCTCACCCCCAGCGCCGCCTGGACGTGCTTGCGCAGCGACTGCGCCGTCCCGAAGCCCGCCTCCCGGGCGACCTCCTCCATCGACAGCTCCGTGCGCTCCAGCAGCCGCCGCGCCCGCTCCACCCGCTGGGCGGTGATCCACTCCCCCGGGCTGACCCCCGACTCCTGGCGGAAGCGGCGCGTGAGGGTCCGCACGGACACGGCCTCCTGCCGGGCCAGGTCGCTCAGCCGCAGCGGCTCGTGCAGCCGGTCCAGCACCCAGGCCCGCGCGGCCGTGGTGCTGGCCTGCTGCGGCTCGGGCACGGGACGGTCGACGAACTGCGCCTGCCCGCCGTCCCGGTGGGGCGGTACGACGGTGCGGCGGGCCGTGTCGTTCGCGACGGCCGCGCCGTGGTCGCGGCGCACGATGTGCAGGCAGAGGTCGACCCCGGCGGCGACCCCGGCCGAGGTCAGCACGTCGCCGTCGTCCGTGTAGAGCACGTCCGCGTCCACCCGTACGGCCGGGAACAGCCGCTGGAAGTGCTCGGCGTAGGCCCAGTGGGTGGTGGCCGGACGGCCGTCCAGGTAGCCGGCCGCGGCCAGGACGTAGCCGCCGGTGCAGATGGACACCATCCGGGTGCCGGGCCTGACGTGGGCGAGGGCCGCCGCCAGCTCCTCGGTCAGCCGGCCCTCGGAGTGGATCGGCCCCAGCTCGTGCGAGGCCGGCACCACCACGGTGTCGGCCGTGGCGAGCAGTTCGGGGCCGTGCTCGACGTGGACCGCGAAGTCGGCGTCCGTCCGCACCGGCCCGGGGGCGAGTCCGCAGGTCAGGATCTCGTACAGGCGCCGCCCGGCGGAGTCCCTGGCCAGCCCGAAGATCCGGTGCGGGATGCCGAGTTCGAAGGGCAGCAGCCCGGTGAGGACGAGGACGACGACGCGGTGCGGCCGGGACTCGGTGGTCATGGCCCGATCGTATCGAAGGGTGTCGGTCAGGACACTGTCGTGAACCGGCCCGTCCACCGGAAGCTGTCGGGGTGACGCAGACAGCCCCCTCCTCCAGCCCCCGGGCCGCCGCCCCGGCACCCCGCGAGCCCGGCCGCATCCACCGGGCCTGGTTCGCCGCCGCCGTCGCCTTCGTGACGATCATCGGCGCCGCCGCCTTCGCCTCCCTCCCCGGACTGCTCATCGAGCCGCTGCACGAGGAGTTCGCCTGGTCGCGCGGCACCATCGGCTTCGCGGTCTCCGTCAACCTGGCGCTCTACGGGCTCACCGCCCCCTTCGCCGCCGCGCTGATGGACCGTTTCGGCATCCGGAAGGTGGTCGCGCTGGCCCTGACCGTGATCGCGGGCGGCTCGCTGGCCACGGTGTGGATGACCGCGTCCTGGCAGCTCGTGCTGTTCTGGGGCGTGCTGGTGGGCCTGGGCAGCGGCTCGATGGCGCTGGCCTTCGCGGCGACGGTGACCAACCGCTGGTTCACCGCCCGGCGCGGGCTGGTCACGGGCGTCCTGACCGCCGCGGGCGCCTCCGGGCAGCTGATCTTCCTGCCGCTGCTGTCCTGGCTGGTGGAGCACCACGGCTGGCGTCCGGCGTCGGTCACCGTGGCGCTGGCCGCGCTGGCCGTCGTCCCCTTCGTCTGGCTGCTGCTGCGCGACCACCCGGCGGACGTGGGCCTCGCCCCGTACGGGGGCGTCTACGAGCCCAGGCCCGCGCCCGTGCGGGGGGCGGCCCGGCGGGCGGTGACCGTGCTGTTCCGGGCGGCCCGGACGGGGCCGTTCTGGCTGCTGGCGGGCACCTTCGCGATCTGCGGGGCCTCGACGAACGGGCTGGTCCGCACCCACTTCACCCCGGCCGCCCACGACCACGGGATGCCGGTGACGGCGGCCGCCGGACTGCTCGCGGTGATCGGGGTGTTCGACGTGCTCGGCACCATAGCCTCCGGCTGGTTCACCGACCGGTTCGAGGCGCGCCGCCTGCTGGCGGTGTACTACGCCCTGCGCGGGGTGTCACTGCTGTTCCTGCCGGTGCTGCTGGCGCCCGCCGTGCACCCGCCGATGGTGTTCTTCATCGTCTTCTACGGGCTGGACTGGGTCGCGACCGTCCCGCCGACCATCGCCCTGTGCCGGGAGCACTACGGGCAGGACAGCGCGATCGTCTTCGGCTGGGTGCTGGCCTCGCACCAGGTGGGCGCGGCGGTCGTGGCCTTCCTCGGCGGGGTGGCCCGTGACGCCTTCGGCTCCTACGACCTGGTCTGGTACGCCGCCGGCGGGCTGTGCGCGGTGGCCGCGCTGATGGCGATGGTGATCCGCCGCCGCCCCGCGCAGCCGGCCGCGGCCTGAGCCGGGCCGGGCCGTCGGGGCGCGGGCCGGACCGGCCTGCGGCGCGGCGGGGCCGGACCGGCCTGCGGCGCGGCGGGGCCGGACCGGCCTGCGGCGGGACGGGGCGGGTGCGGGGATCAGGCTCCGGCGGGGGTGGTGGACTTCAGGGTGCCGTCCGGGGCGGCGAGCAGGACCGGGGTGGCCGGGCCGCCGAGGTCGCGGACGGCCGCACGGTCGGCCTCGGCCGGGGCGTCGGCCGCGCTGACGACGGCGGCGGCCTCCAGGGAGCGGGCGCCGCTGGCCACCGCCATGGCGACGGCCGTCTGGAGCGCGCTGAGCTTGAGGGAGTCCAGCTCCACGGTTCCGGCGACGTAGGTGCGGCCGGTCTCGTCGCGTACCGCCGCGCCCTCCGGGACCCCGTTGCGGGCCCGGGCGCTGCGCGCCAGGGTGATGATCTTGCTGTCCTCGGGGTCGATCCCCGCTCCCACGCTGCTCTCGGTCATAGGCGAAAGCATAGGGAGCGCCCCGGCGGCGACGTGCAACGACCCCGCCGGGGCGCGGTTCCCCCGTCACGTCTCCCCCCGGGACGCAGGACAAACCTAAACAGTCAACCGCCCACACCCTGCGATCCGAAGGTCCTGAACCCGTATGACCTTGGACCCTAACCTTCGGCCCGGGGGCGGCCAGGACTTACGGCCGGTCCAGCCGCAGCCGCTCCGCCCTCGGCAGGCCCGCCACGACCAGGTCGTACGAGTCCTCCACCAGCTCCCGCACCAGCGCGTCCGGCAGCTCGCCGACCGTCACCGTGTTCCAGTGCCGCTTGTTCATGTGCCAGCCCGGCACGATCGCGGCGTGCCGCTCCCGCAGCCGCACCGCGGCCTCCGGATCGCACTTGAGGTTGACCTTGAGCGGCTCGCCGTCGAGGGCCGACAGGGCGAACACCTTGCCCAGCACCTTGAACACCGAGGTCTCGGGGGTGAAGGGGAACTCCTCCACCGCCGCGTTGAAGCTCAGACAGAACGCGCGCAGCTCCGCCGGGGTCATTCCCCCTCCTCACCCTCGCCGGCCTCGGGAACCACCGGCTCCACGAGCACCGTGACGATCTTGTTCCGGCGGCCCGCCGGGGATTCGGCCGTCAGCCGCAGCGGACGCCCGTCCGGCAGGTCCACCACCGCCGAGGCACCGGCGATCGGCACCCGGCCCAGGGCCTTGGCCAGCAGTCCGCCGACGGTCTCCACGTCCTCGTCGTCGAAGGCCAGGGCCCCGAACAGCTCGCCGAGGTCGGTGATGTCCAGGCGCGCCGTGACCCGGTAGCGGTCGTCGCCGAGCTCCTCCACGGGCGGGAGCTCCCGGTCGTACTCGTCGGTGATCTCGCCGACGATCTCCTCCAGGATGTCCTCGATCGTGACGATGCCCGCCGTGCCGCCGTACTCGTCGATGACGACGGCCACGTGGTTGCGCACCGACTGCATCTCGCGCAGCAGGTCGCCGGCGTTCTTGGTGTCGGGTACGAAGACCGCCGGCCGCATCACCGTCGACACGAGGTCGCTCTCCGCCTCCCGGTTGATGTGCGTGCGCCGGACGAGGTCCTTGAGGTAGACGATGCCGACGATGTCGTCCTCGTTCTCCCCCGTGACCGGGATCCGCGAGAAGCCCGAGCGCAGGGCGAGGGTGGTCGCCTGGCGGATCGTCTTGTAGCGCTCGATGCAGACCAGGTCGGTGCGCGGCACCATCACCTCGCGCACGAGCGTGTCGCCGAGCTCGAAGACCGAGTGCACCATCCGGCGCTCCTCGTCCTGGATCAGCGACTCCTTCTCCGCCAGGTCCACCATCGCGCGCAGCTCGGCCTCGGAGGCGAAGGGCCCCTTGCGGAAGCCCTTGCCCGGGGTGAGGGCGTTGCCGATGAGGATCAGCAGCTGCGGGATCGGCCCCATGATCCGCGCCAGCGGGACGAGGACGTACGCGGCCGCCGTCGCGGTGTTCAGCGGGTGCTGGCGGCCGATGGTGCGGGGGGAGACCCCGACCGCGACGAAGGAGACCAGCACCATCACGGCGATGGCCACCAGCAGCGCGGTCCAGTTCTCCCCGAACGCGTCCAGGCAGACGTACGTGACGAGCACGCCCGCCGCCATCTCGCAGGTGACGCGGACCAGCAGGGCCACGTTGACGTAGCGGGTGGGGTCCCCGGCGACCTGGGCCAGCTTGGCGCTGCCGCGCCGGCCCTCCCGCACGGCCTGCTCGGCGCGGAAGCTGGAGACCCGGGCGATCCCGGACTCGGCGCAGGCCGCGAACCAGGCCACCACGGTCAGCAGGACCGCACCGGTGATCAGCTGATAGGCGCTGCTCACGAGACGGTCGGGGCCGGGGACGGACCGGTCAGCCCGCGCTCACCGCGCCAGCCGTCGACGATGGCCGCCTGGAGGCCGAACATCTCGGCCTTCTCGTCCGGCTCCTCGTGGTCGTACCCGAGCAGGTGCAGCACCCCGTGGACGGTCAGGAGCTGGAGCTCCTCGTCCATGGAGTGCTGCGTCGGGGCCTCCTCGCCCTGCTTCTTCGCCACCTCGGGGCACAGGACGATGTCGCCGAGGAGCCCCTGCGGGGGCTCCTCGTCGTCCTTCGACGGCGGACGCAGCTCGTCCATCGGGAAGGACATGACGTCGGTGGGTCCGGGCAGGTCCATCCACTGGATGTGGAGCTGCTCCATCGCCGCCTCGTCGACGACGATGACGGACAGCTCGGAGAGCGGGTGGATCCGCATCCGGGTGAGCGCGTAGCGGGCAACGTCGAGGATCGCCTGCTCGTCGACTTCGGTTCCGGACTCGTTGTTGACGTCGATCGACATGGTGCGCTGGGGTCTACTTCCGCTGGTTGCCGTTCCGGGCGGGTCCGGTCTCCCGGGCCGCCTGGCTGTCGTCGTACTTCTCGTACGCGTCGACGATACGGCCGATCAGCTTGTGCCGGACGACATCCTCGGACGTGAGCCGCGAGAAGTGGATGTCGGGCACCCCTTCGAGGATCTCCTGGACCTGGCGCAGACCGCTCCTGGCGCCGTTCGGCAGGTCGACCTGGGTCACGTCACCCGTGATCACGATCTTCGTGTCGAAGCCGAGGCGGGTCAGGAACATCTTCATCTGTTCCGGGCTGGTGTTCTGCGCCTCGTCGAGGACGACGAAGGCATCGTTCAGCGTCCGGCCGCGCATGTACGCCAGCGGCGCCACCTCGATGGTCCCGGCGGCCATCAGACGGGGGATGGAGTCCGGGTCCATCATGTCGTGCAGGGCGTCGTAGAGCGGGCGCAGGTACGGGTCGATCTTGTCGAAGAGCGTGCCCGGCAGGAAGCCGAGCCGCTCCCCCGCCTCGACGGCGGGCCGGGTCAGGATGATGCGGCTGACCTGCTTGGACTGCAGGGCCTGCACCGCCTTGGCCATGGCGAGGTAGGTCTTGCCGGTACCGGCGGGACCGATGCCGAAGACGATCGTGTTCTTGTCGATCGCGTCGACGTAGCGCTTCTGGTTGAGGGTCTTGGGGCGGATGGTGCGGCCGCGGCTGGAGAGGATGTTCTGGGTGAGCACCTCCGCCGGCGTCTCCAGCGGACGCCCCTCCGCGTCGCTGCCGTTCGCCTTGAGCATGGCGATCGAGCGTTCCACTGCGTCCTCCGTCATCGGCTGCCCGGTGCGGAGCACCAGCATCATCTCGTCGAACAGGCGCTGGACGAGGGCGACTTCCGCCGCCTCCCCGACCGCGCTGACCTGGTTGCCCCGAACGTGGATGTCGGCCCTCGGGAAGGCCTTCTCGATCACGCGCAGCAGCGCGTCACCCGAGCCGAGAACGGTCACCATCGGGTGCTTCGCGGGGACGGTGAAGTGGGCTCGCGCCTGGCCCGGCACGGGGCTGTGGGCTGTCGGTGTCTGAGTCATGGGCCGGCACTGTGGCCTGCGCATACCTCCCGCTGAGGGGCCGCGCCGATCGACGGCCTCCGGAGTACCAAGGGTACGTCCACCCCGGACGGTTCCCGAGGGGTTTTCCGGCCCGGGGGCCGGCACCGGCTGGGGCGCCGCTAGGCGGGGCTGCGGAAGCCGATGGTGGGGACGGCCCGGCGGCGGTGGCAGGGGACGGCGCCCGCGGGGACGAGGGCGTCCAGGAAGGCGTAGCGGCCCCGCAGCTCCTCGGGGGCGGTGCGCCACCAGTGGGCGACCTCGGACCAGCCGGGGGCGGAGAGGGAGCCGCCGAACTCCTGCACCGAGAGGGCGGCGGTCAGGCCGGCGAAGGCCAGCCGGTCCGCCAGCGGCCAGCCCGCGAGGCTGCCGGTGACGAACCCGGCCACGTACACGTCCCCGGCGCCCGTCGGGTCCAGGGCCTCCACGGCGATCGCGGGGACCTCCGCGGTCTCCCCCGTCCGGGAGTCCACGGCGTACGAGCCCTCGGAGCCCATCGTGACCACCGCGACGGGGACCTTCTCCGCCAGGGCCCGGGCCGCGGCGCGGGGACAGTCGGTGCGGGTGTACCGCATGGCCTCCCCGGCGTTGGGCAGGAAGGCCTCGCAGTGCTCCAGGTCGGACAGGGCGCCGAGGTCCCAGCGGCCGGTGTCGTCCCAGCCCACGTCGGCGAAGATCCGCGAGCCGCGGCGGGCCGCCTCGCCGATCCAGTCCTCGCGGCGGCCGGCGGCGAGCGAGGCCACGGCGGCCCGGGTCTTCGGCGGACACCAGGGGAAGGGGCCGGGTCCGGCCGGGGGCGGTGCCTCGTGGCCGTGGGAGACCATCGTGCGCTCGCCCTCGTAGGCCATGGAGACGGTGACGGGGCTGTGCCAGCCGGGGACGGTGCGCGACATGGACAGGTCGATGCCCTCGCCCTGCTCCAGGGCGTCCCAGCAGTACTCGCCGTAGTGGTCGTCGCCGAAGGCGGCGGCGAGGGAGGTGCGCAGGCCGAGGCGGGCCAGGGCGGTGGCCATGTTGGCGACGCCGCCGGGGCTGGAGCCCATGCCCCGGGCCCAGGACTCCGTCCCCCGGACGGGGGCGGAGTCGAGGCCGGTGAGGATGATGTCGAGGAAGACCGTGCCGGTCAGGAAGACGTCGCAGCCCGGCTCCAGGGGGTCGCGCAGCGGGCCCAGCGGGTCGAGTGTTGCGGGGCGGCTGGTGCGGCTGTCCCGACTGGTCACGGTGTGCTCCCCGTTGAAGTGTCGTTTCTGCGTTCGGCAGGCGGGCTGCCAGGCCTGCCCGGGCACCCGGTCGCCAAACCCAGTGTGACGCACCTCACCTGAGCCCGGCTCTCCTGCCGCCCTCGCCCCACTCGTCCCGCCCTTGACGGGCGTCGGCCCTAGCGCTTGGGAAGGGACACCCGGGAGAGGTCCGCCGCGATCGTCAGCTCGCCCTCGAACCCCGCCGCGCGCGCCTCCCGTTCGAACTCCGAGGGGTCGGAGTACCGCTGGGAGAAGTGCGTCAGGACCAGGTGCCGGACGCCCGCGTCCCGCGCCGCCCCGGCCGCCTGACCGGCGGTGAGGTGGCCGTGGTCCTCGGCGAGCGCCCGGTCCGCGTCGAGGAACGTGGACTCGATGACCAGCATGTCGCAGCCCTCGGCCAGCTCCTCCACGCCCGGGCACAGCCGGGTGTCCATCACGAAGGCGAACCGCTGCCCGGCCCGGTGCTCGCTGACGTCGTCCAGGGTGACCTCCCCCAGCCGCCCCTCGCGCCGGATCCGCCCGACGTCCGGGCCCTTGATCCCGTGCCGCGCGAGCAGCTCCGGCAGCATCCGGCGGCCGTCCGGCTCGGTCAGCCGGTAGCCGAAGGACTCCACCGGGTGCGAGAGCCGCCGGGCCTCCAGGACGTACGAGGGCCCCTGCGCCAGCACCCCGTCCTCCGCGACCGGTTCCTCCCGCAGCCGCACCGTCTCCCGGTAGGCGGTCGCGTACCGCAGCCGGTCGAAGAACTTCTGCCCGGAGGCCGGGTAGTGCGCGGTCACCGGGTGCGGGACCTGGTCGAGGTTGATCCGCTGGATCACCCCGGCCAGGCCGAGGCTGTGGTCACCGTGGAAGTGCGTGACGCAGATCCGGTTGATGTCGTGGGCCGCGACCCCGGCCCGCAGCATCTGCCGCTGCGTGCCCTCGCCCGGGTCGAAGAGGATGCCCTCGCCGTCCCAGCGCAGCAGGTAGCCGTTGTGGTTGCGGTGCCGGGTCGGCACCTGACTGGCGGTGCCGAGGACCACGAACTCGCGTACGGACACGGACCGCTACCCGGGGGGCCACTGGAGGCCGCGGCCGCCCAGGACGTGCAGGTGGGCGTGGAAGACGGTCTGGCCCGCACCGGCGCCGGTGTTGAAGACGACCCGGTAACCGTGGTCGTCGATCTTCTCCTCGGCGGCGATCTCCCCGGCCTCGCGCAGTATGTCCGCGATCACGGACGGCTCGGCGGCGGCGAGCGATGCCGCGTCGGGGTAGTGCACCTTCGGGATGATCAGCACGTGCGTCGGCGCCTGCGGGCTGATGTCCCGGAAGGCGAGGGTGGTCTCGGTCTCCCGGACCACGGTCGCCGGGACGCTGCCCGCGACGATCTTGCAGAACAGGCAGTCCGCCTGCGGTTCCCCGGCCATGGCCACGCCTCCCGTGATGTTGATCGGTCGGGGCATGCTACCGGCCCGGCCCCCCGCCCGGCCCGGCGGCCGAGCGGGGTTCGACGGCGCTACGACCAGCGGCCGGTGCGCGCCAGCAGGACGGCGGTGGCCGCCGTGCCCGCCGTCGAGGTGCGCAGCACGCTGTGGCCCAGGCGGTACGGGCGGGCGCCCGCCTCCGCGAAGGCGGCCAGCTCCTCCGGGGAGACCCCGCCCTCGGGGCCCACCACCAGGACCACCGAGCCCGATTCCGGCAGCGCGGCCGTCGCCAGCGGCTCCGAGTCCGCCCCGCGGTCCTCGTGCAGCACCATCGCCAGGTCGGCACCGGCCAGCAGCGCGGCCACCTGCCTGGTGGACAGCGCCTCGCCGACCTCCGGGAAGCGGACCCGGCGCGACTGCTTGCCCGACTCCCGGGCCGTGGACCGCCACTTGGCCAGGGACTTGGCCCCGCGCTCGCCGCGCCACTGGGTGATGCACCGCGAGGCCTGCCACGGCACGATGGCGTCGACCCCGGTCTCCGTCATCGTCTCCACGGCGACCTCGCCCCGGTCGCCCTTGGGCAGCGCCTGCACCACCGTGATCCGCACGGCCGGCTCCGGCTCCTCCTCGACGGCGTTCAGGTCCGTGACCACCAGGCGGTCCTTGCCCTCGGCCGCCTTGACCACGCCCTCCGTCCAGCGGCCCCGCCCGTCGGTGAGGACCACGTCCTCACCGGGCGCCAGCCGCTTCACGGACACCGCGTGCCGCCCCTCGGGGCCCTCCAGCACGAACTCCGGCCCCGCGGGGACCTCTTCGACCACGAACACGGGGGCCGTCATGACGCTCTCCTCATCTGCAACACCTTCAACGCACTCTGTGCCTCGGCCACTTCGGCCGCCAGCACCTCCACCAGCTCCCCCGCCGGCAGCGCCCGGGCCAGCCGGTGCCCCTGCCCCGCCCACAGCGCCATGCCCTGCGGGTCCCCGGCCGCGGCGGCCGCCTTGCGCAGCCCCGCCGTCATGTGGTGGATCCGGGGGTAGGCGGCCGGGGCGTAGGGGCCGTGCTCGCGCATGAACCGGTTCACCAGGCCGCGCGCGGGACGGCCCGAGAAGGCCCGGGTGAGCTCGGTGTGCGGGAACATCGGGTCGGTCAGGGCCTTCTTGTGCAGCGGATGGGCGCCCGACTCCCGGCAGGCCAGGAAGGCCGTGCCGAGCTGCGCGGACTCCGCGCCCGCCGCGAGCAGCGCCGCGATCTGCGCGCCGCGCATCACCCCGCCCGCCGCGATGATCGGCAGCGCCACGGCCTCCCGTACCCGGGTGACCAGGGCGAGCAGGCCGACGCCCGCCGTACCGTCGGTCTGCGGGTCGTCGCGGTGGGTCCCCTGGTGGCCTCCCGCCTCGACGCCCTGGACGCAGACGGCGTCGGCGCCGGCCGCCTGGGCCGCGCGGGCCTCCTCGGGCGAGGTCACGGTGACGACCGTGTACGTGCCGACGGCCCGCAGCCGGGCGAGGGCGGCCGGGTCGGGGCAGCCGAAGGTGAAGGAGACGACCCGGACCGGGTCCTCCAGCAGGATGGCGAGCTTGGCGTCGTAGCCGTCGTCGTCGGTGCCGATGATGTCCTCCTCGGCGAGGGAGACCTCGTACCAGCTCGCCTCGCCCGCCAGCTGCCCGCGGTAGGCCTCGACGGCGGCCGGGTCGGCGAGGGCGGTCTGCGGCAGGAAGAGGTTCACGCCGAAGGGGCGCCGGGTGAGCCCGCGCGTCTGCTTGATCTCCTGGTACATGCCGTCGGCGGTCTTGTAGCCGCCGGCCAGGAAACCGAGCCCGCCGGCCTCGCACACGGCGGCGACGAGGGGCGGGCCGGAGATCCCGCCCGCCATGGGAGCCTGCACGATCGGGTACTGGTGGAGACCGTTCGGTGCGGAGGACATGGACTGCATCGTGCCATGTCCGGGTCACGGCACCGAATCATGGCATTCGCCTGGCATAGTCCGCTTTCCCCGAGGGGCGCGCAACGGCGAGGAGCCCGGTACGGGGTCTCCCGTACCGGGCTCCTGAACACGCTGCCGCTCGGCGGTCAGCGGCCGTTGAACGCGTCCTTCAGACGGCTGAACAGGCCCTGCTGGCCCGGCGCGAACTGGCCCATGGGCCGCTCCTCGCCGCGCAGCTTGGCGAGCTGGCGCAGCAGCTCCTCCTGCTGGGCGTCCAGCTTGCCGGGGGTGGTGACCTCGACGTGGACGATCAGGTCGCCGCGGCCGCCGCCGCGCAGGTGCGTGACACCGCGCCCGTGCAGCGGGATCGCCTGGCCGGACTGGGTGCCGGGCCGGATGTCGATCTCCTCCATGCCGTCCAGCGTCTCCAGCGGGCACTTGGTGCCCAGGGCCGCCGCCGTCATGGGGATGGTGACCGTGCAGTGCAGGTCGTCCCCGCGCCGCTGGAAGGTCGGGTGCGGCAGCTCGTGGATCTCCACGTACAGGTCGCCGGCGGGGCCGCCGCCGGGGCCGACCTCGCCCTCGCCCGCGAGCTGGATGCGGGTGCCGTTCTCGACGCCGGCCGGGATCTTGACCGTCAGGCTGCGGCGGGAGCGGACCCGGCCGTCGCCCGCGCACTCGGGGCACGGGGTCGGGACCACGGTGCCGAAGCCCTGGCACTGCGGGCAGGGGCGCGAGGTCATGACCTGGCCCAGGAAGGACCGGGTGACCTGCGAGACCTCACCGCGGCCGCGGCACATGTCGCAGGTCTGCGCCGAGGTGCCGGGGGCGGCGCCCTCGCCGGAGCAGGTGCCGCAGACGACGGCGGTGTCGACCTGGATGTCCTTGGTCGTGCCGAAGGCGGCCTCGTCCAGCTCCAGGTCCAGGCGGATCATGGCGTCCTGGCCGCGGCGGGTCCGCGAGCGCGGGCCGCGCTGCTGGGACTGGCCGAAGAAGGCGTCCATGATGTCGGAGAAGTTGCCGAAGCCGCCGGCTCCGAAGCCGCCCGCGCCCGCGCCGCCGCCCGAGGAGGACAGCGGGTCGCCGCCGAGGTCGTAGACCTGCTTCTTCTGCGGGTCCGAGAGGACCTCGTAGGCCGCGTTGATCTCCTTGAAGCGCTCCTGCGTCTTCGGGTCCGGGTTCACGTCCGGGTGGAGTTCACGCGCGAGGCGGCGGAAGGCCTTCTTGATCTCGTCCTGCGATGCGTCGCGGCGCACGCCGAGTACGGCGTAGTAGTCCGTGGCCACTTACGACTCCGCCAGGATCTGTCCGACGTAACGTGCCACTGCGCGTACCGCTCCCATCGTTCCGGGGTAGTCCATGCGGGTCGGTCCGACCACGCCGAGTTTGGCGACTGCTTCGCCGCCCGAACCGTAGCCGACGGACACGACCGACGTGGAGTTGAGCCCCTCGTAGGCGTTCTCGTGCCCGATCCGTACGGCCATCCCCGACTCCCCGGCCTCGCCCAGCAGCTTGAGGAGCACCACGTGCTCCTCCAGCGCTTCGAGCACCGGCCTGATCGTCAAGGGAAAATCATGTCCGAAGCGAGTGAGGTTGGCGGTGCCGCCGATCATCAGCCGCTCCTCCGCCTCCTCCGCCAGCGTTTCGAGGAGGGTCGCGAGCACCGCCTTGACGGTGGCCCGGTCGTCGATCTCGAACGACTCCGGAAGGTCCTGCACCAGGTTCGGGACGTCGGTGAAACGCCGGCCGACCACCCGGCTGTTGAGCCGTGCCCGCAGGTCGGCGAGGGAGTTCTCGCCGAAGGGGGTCTGGGTGTCGACCAGCCGCTGCTCGACCCGCCCGGTGTCGGTGATCAGCACGAGCATCAGCCGGGCCGGGGCCAGCGACAGCAGCTCGACGTGCCGGACGGTGGAGCGGGTCAGCGACGGGTACTGGACGACGGCGACCTGGCGGGTGAGCTGCGCGAGCAGCCGGACCGTGCGGCCGACGACGTCGTCGAGGTCGACGGCCCCGTCGAGGAAGTTCTGGATGGCCCGGCGCTCGGGCGTCGACAGCGGCTTGACCCCGGCCAGCTTGTCGACGAAGAGGCGGTAGCCCTTGTCGGTGGGGATCCGGCCGGCGCTGGTGTGGGGCTGGGCGATGTAGCCCTCCTCCTCCAGCACGGCCATGTCGTTGCGCACGGTGGCCGGCGAGACGCCCAGCCGGTGCCGCTCGGTGAGGGCCTTGGAGCCGACGGGCTCCTCCGTCCCGACGTAGTCCTGGACGATGGCGCGCAGCACTTCGAGTCTGCGTTCACTGAGCATCGCGCACACCTCCGGATGCGGTCGGTCGTGGTCGGGCGGCCATGCGGTGCTGCCGTCCTGCGGTCCTGCGGTCTTGATCGGTTGGCACTCTGCGCGTCCGAGTGCCAGAGATCCCCCGGTCAGTGTACGGCCGGGTAGTACGCCGGGGGCAAGGGCGGCCTGCCAGGGTAGCGTCGCGGCATGGACATGCGATGGGAAGAGGCGGGCTGGGAACGGCTGACCGGGCGGGCGGGCCGGCGACGCCTCCCGGTGTGGGACTGCACGGTGGGGCTGGTGGTGGGGGACGACTCGGTGCTCCTGATCGACCCCGGATCGAGTGTCCGCGAGGGGGCCGGGATCCGTGCCGAGGCGGAACGACTGACCGGCCGGCACGTGACCCATATCGCATTCACCCACGGACATTTCGACCACGTACTGGGCGGCTCCGCCTTCGCGGGCGCCCAGGTCTACGGCGCGGTGGGGCTGGACCGGCTGCTGGCCACGCCCGGGGGCCGGGAGGAGCTCCGGTACAGCGCGGTGGCCCAGGGCCTGGCGGAGGAGGAGGCCGCCGAGGCCTGTGACCTGCTCAAGGCGCCGGGGCACCTGGTGTCGGGCGAGTGGACGCTGGAGCTGGGCGGGGTGCAGGTGCTGCTGGCGAACGTGGGGCCGGCCCACTCCCAGCACGACCTGGCCGTCTTCGTGCCGGGCGAGCGGGAGACGGTGTTCTGCGGGGACCTGGTCGAGGAGTCGGGCGAGCCCCAGGCGGGCTCGGACGCGGTCCCCGGGCAGTGGCCCGCGGCCCTGGACCGGCTGCTGTCGCTGGGCGGGGAGGACGCGCTGTACGTGCCGGGTCACGGAGCGGTGGTGGACGCGGCCTTCGTGCGTGCGCAACGCGCCACACTGGCGGACCGGTTCGGCGTGTCGCGGGCGTGAACGCGGCCGCGCTCCTAGTGTCGGCCGGATGCGTGAGTACTCGCCCGACCTGACCCCGCAGTGGAAGCGCTCCAAGCCGGTGCCGGAGGTGCCGGCCGACCCCGATCTGGTGGTCGAGGTGGCGGGTACGGACTTCTGCGGGGCGGTGGTGGCCTGCGAGGCGGGCACGGTGACCCTGGAGGACCGGTTCGGCAGGCGGCGGGTGTTCCCGCTGGAGCCGCGCGGCTTCCTGCTGGACGGCGCGGTCGTGACGCTGACCCGCCCCTCACGGGCGCCTGCCGCGCCGGCCCGTACGGCCTCGGGCTCCCTCGCTGTCCCTGGGGCGCGGGCGCGGGTGGCGCGGGCCGGGCGGATCTACGTGGAGGGGCGGCACGACGCCGAGCTGGTCGAGCGGGTCTGGGGCGACGACCTGCGGATCGAGGGCGTGGTGGTGGAGTACCTGGAGGGCGTCGACGACCTCGCGGCCGTGGTGGCGGAGTTCGCCCCGGGCCCCGACGCCCGCCTGGGCGTGCTGGTGGACCACCTGGTGCCGGGGTCGAAGGAGTCCCGCATCGCGGCCTCGGTGACCGGCCCGGACGTGCTGGTGGTGGGCCACCCGTACGTGGACGTCTGGCAGGCGGTGAAGCCGTCGGCGCTGGGCATCGCGGCCTGGCCCGAGGTGCCGCGCGGCCAGGACTGGAAGACGGGCGTCTGCCGGGCCCTGGGCTGGCCGGAGCACACGGGGGCCGCCTGGCAGCACATCCTGTCCCGCGTGACGTCCTACCGCGACCTGGAGCCGACGCTGCTGGGGCGGGTGGAGGAGTTGATCGACTTCGTCACGGCCCCCTGAGCGGGGCCGCGGCACCGGCCCGCCGCGCGGGCCGGTCCCCTCACCCCCGCCGCTCCGGGACTTCACCCGGGCGGGGGATCAGTCCACCAGGTCCCGCACCACCGCGTCCGCCAGCAGCCGCCCCCGCAGGGTCAGCACCGCGCGCCCGGCCTCGTACGGGGCCGGCTCCAGCAGGCCGTCGGCGAGGGCGCGCCGGGAGGCCGCCAGGCCCGCCGGGGCCAGCAGGGAGAGCGGGATGCCGTCGACGAGGCGCAGCTCCAGCAGGATCCGCTCCACCCTGCGGTCCTCCTCCGAGAGGAGCTCGCGCCCCGCGCCCGGGGAACGGCCCTCGGCGAGGGCGGCCGCGTAGGCGCCGGGGTGCTTGACGTTCCACCAGCGGACCCCGCCCACGTGCGAGTGGGCGCCGGGGCCGGCGCCCCACCAGTCGGCCCCGCGCCAGTACAGCTCGTTGTGCAGGCAGCGGCCGGCCTCGGAGGTGGCCCAGTTCGACACCTCGTACCAGGAGTACCCGGACCGCTCCATGACCTCGTCGGCGATCAGGTACCGGTCGGCGTGGACGTCGTCGTCGGTCATCGGGACCTCGCCGCGGCGGATCCGGCGGGCCAGCTGGGTGCCCTCCTCGACGATGAGCGCGTAGGCGCTGACGTGGTCGGGCCCGGCGCCGAGCGCGGCGTCCAGGGAGGCCCGCCAGTCCTCGTCGGACTCGCCGGGGGTGCCGTAGATCAGGTCGAGGTTGACGTGCTCGAAGCCCGCCGCGCGCGCCTCGGCGACGCAGGCCTCGGGGCGGCCGGGGGTGTGCGTGCGGTCGAGCACCTTCAGGACGTGCTGCTTCGCGCTCTGCATGCCGAAGGAGATCCGGTTGAACCCGCCGGCGCGCAGCTCGGCCAGGTACTCGGGGTTCACGGACTCGGGGTTCGCCTCGGTGGTGACCTCGGCGTCCTCGGCCAGGCCGAACTCGTCGCGGATCGCCGCGAGCATGCGGACGAGGTCACGGGCGGGCAGCAGGGTGGGCGTGCCGCCGCCGACGAAGACGGTCCGCACGGCGCGCGGGTCGTCGCCGAGCACCTTGCGGGCCAGGCGGACCTCGTCGATCAGCGTGTCGGCGTAGTTCTCCCGGGAGGCGAGGACGCCGCCGGTGCCGCGCAGCTCGGTCGCGGTGTAGGTGTTGAAGTCGCAGTACCCGCAGCGGGTGGCGCAGTACGGGACGTGCAGGTAGAACCCCAGCGGCCGCCCCCCGGCGCCCGCCAGGGCATGCGACGGCAGCGAGCCGTCTTCGGGCATGGGGTCACCATCGGGCAGTGCGGAAGGCATGGGCCCATTGTCCCGCACCGCCCCATGGTCGTTTACGCCCTCGCTCAGGCCTCGCGGGAACCCGCGTACATCTCCTCGATGAGGTGCTTGAACTCGCGCTCGACGACGGGCCGCTTCAGCTTGAGGCTGGGCGTGAGGTCGCCGTGCTCGACGTCCAGGTCGCGCGGCAGGATCCGGAACTTCTTGATCGTCTGCCAGCGCTGGAGGTTCTCGTTGAGGGTCTGTACGTAGGTCTCGATCAGGCGGTCGGTCTCCGGCGCGGCCACGACCTCGGCGTACGTCCTGCCCTCCAGGCCGTTCTCGGCGGCCCAGCCGAGGATGGCGGGCTCGTCGAGGGCGACCAGGGCGCTGCAGAAGTTCCGGTCGGCGCCGTGGACGACGATGGCGGAGACGTAGGGGCAGATCGCCTTGAACTGGCCCTCGATCTCGGCGGGGGCGACGTACTTGCCGCCGGAGGTCTTGATCAGGTCCTTCTTGCGGTCGGTGATGCGCAGGTAGCCGTCCGGGGAGAGCTCGCCGATGTCGCCGGTGTGCAGCCAGCCGTCGCTCTCCAGGACCTCGCCGGTCTTGTCGGGCTGGCGGTGGTAGCCCTGCATGATGCCCGGGCCGCGCAGCAGGACCTCGCCGTCGTCGGCGATGCGGACCTCGGTGCCGGGCAGGGGCTTGCCGACGGTGCCGGTGCGGTACGCCTCGCCGGGGTTGACGAAGGAGGCGGCGCTGGACTCGGTGAGGCCGTAGCCCTCCAGGATGTGGATGCCGGCGCCGGAGAAGAAGTAGCCGATCTCGGGGGCGAGGGCGGAGGCGCCGGAGACGGCGGCGCGCAGTTTGCCGCCGAAGGCCTCGCGGAGCTTGGAGTAGACGAGCGCGTCGGCGACCTTGTGCCTGGTGGCGAGGCCGAAGGGGGCGGTGGCCCGGCCGGTGCGGCGGTAGTTGTCCTGGGTGACCTTGGCGTACTCGCGGGCGACGCCGACCGCCCACTGGAAGATCTTGTACTTGGCGCCGCCGCCGGCCCGGGCCTTGGCGGCCACGCCGTTGTAGACCTTCTCGAAGATGCGCGGGACGGCCGCCATGTAGGTGGGCTGGACGACCGGCAGGTTCTCGATGATCTTGTCGATGCGGCCGTCGACGGCGGTGACGTGCCCGACCTCGATCTGGCCGGAGGTGAGCACCTTGCCGAAGACGTGCGCGAGCGGCAGCCACAGGTACTGGACGTCGTCGCTGTTGATCATGCCGGTGGCCACGGTGGCCTTGGCCATGTACGACCAGTTGTCGTGCGGGAGCCGGACGCCCTTGGGGCGGCCGGTGGTGCCCGAGGTGTAGATGAGGGTGGCGAGCTGGTCGGCGGTGATGGCCGCGATCCGGTCCTTGACCGCCGCCGGGTGCTGTCCGAGGTACTCCCTGCCGCGCTCCTCCAGGTCGGCGAGGGAGAGCACCCAGCCCTCCGGGTCGCCCTCGGCGGGGACCGCGTCGGCGGCCTCCATGACGACCACGTGGCGCAGGTCGGGGAGGTCGGCGCGGCGCTCGCGGGCCTTGGCCAGCTGGGCGGCGTCCTCGGCGATGAGCACCCGGCTCTCGGAGTCCGAGAGGATGAAGGCGGACTCGTCCGCGTTGGTGCTGGGGTAGACGGTGGTGACGGCGCCGCCGGCGCACATCACGCCCAGGTCGGCGAGGATCCACTCGACGCGGGTGTTGGAGGCGAGGGCGACGCGCTCCTCGGGGCGCAGGCCCAGGGTGATGAGTCCGCCGGCGATGGCGAAGACCCGGTCGGCGGCCTGCTGCCAGCTGAGCGACTTCCAGTCGTCCGGCCCTCCCCCGGGGCGGGCCGAGGGGACGGGGTAGCGGTAGGCCTCCCCGTTCGGTGTGGCGGCGACGCGGTCAAGGAAGAGGGCCGCCACGGTGGGCGGGCGGTTCTCGATCAAGGTCTGTGTGTCGCTCACGACATCCTCCGGACCGGGTCCACGCGGCCAGGGCGTGGGCGTGGGGCGCTTGGGACTGGCGGGGTGCAGCCACCGGGTACGCGGCTGGCATGTTTCATTACCGGTTTCATTACCGGCCGGTTAACTGGCCGGTAACCATCGAGCTTTGATCAGGGTAGAGGCCGCCCGCCCGGTGCGTAAGGGCCCCCGAGCGGCCGCTTCATAACGAAAAGGGCCCCCATGCGTGTGCATGTGGACCCTTTTCGCGCGACATGGGAACGGCCGCGGCTACTTCTTCTTGGCGCCGGAGTCGTCGCTGGAGAGGACGGCGATGAAGGCCTCCTGCGGCACCTCCACGGAGCCGACCATCTTCATGCGCTTCTTGCCTTCCTTCTGCTTCTCCAGCAGCTTCCGCTTACGGGAGATGTCACCGCCGTAGCACTTGGCGAGGACGTCCTTGCGGATGGCGCGGATGGTCTCGCGGGCGATGACGCGGGAGCCGACGGCCGCCTGGATCGGCACCTCGAAGGCCTGCCGCGGGATGAGCTCGCGCAGCTTGGCGACCAGGCGCACGCCGTAGGCGTAGGCCGCGTCCTTGTGGCAGACGGCGGAGAAGGCGTCGACCTTGTCGCCGTGCAGCAGGATGTCCACCTTGACCAGGCTGGAGGCCTGCTCGCCGGTGGGCTCGTAGTCGAGGGAGGCGTAACCGCGCGTCTTGGACTTCAGCTGGTCGAAGAAGTCGAACACGATCTCCGCGAGCGGGAGCGTGTAGCGGATCTCGACGCGGTCCTCGGAGAGGTAGTCCATGCCGAGCAGGGTGCCGCGGCGGGTCTGGCAGAGCTCCATGATCGCGCCGATGAACTCGGTGGGCGCGAGGACGGTGGCCCGGACGACCGGCTCGAAGACGTCCTTGATCTTGCCCTCGGGGAACTCGCTCGGGTTGGTGACGGTGACCTCCTTGCCGTCCTCCAGCACCACCCGGTAGACCACGTTGGGCGCGGTGGCGATCAGGTCGAGGCCGAACTCGCGCTCCAGGCGCTCGCGGACCACGTCCAGGTGGAGCAGGCCGAGGAAGCCGACGCGGAAGCCGAAGCCGAGCGCCGCCGAGGTCTCCGGCTCGTAGACGAGCGCGGCGTCGTTGAGCTGGAGCTTGTCCAGGGCCTCGCGCAGCTCCGGGTAGTCCGAGCCGTCGAGCGGGTACAGGCCCGAGAAGACCATCGGCTTCGGGTCCTTGTAGCCGCCGAGGGACTCGGTGGCGCCGCCGGTCTGCTGGGTGATGGTGTCGCCGACCTTGGACTGGCGGACGTCCTTCACACCCGTGATCAGGTAGCCCACCTCGCCGACGGACAGGCCGTCGGCCGGGAGCATCTCGGGCGAGTTGGTGCCGATCTCCAGCAGCTCGTGCGTGGCGCCGGTGGACATCATCCGGATGCGCTCGCGCTTGTTGAGCGTGCCGTCGACGACACGGACGTACGTGACCACGCCGCGGTACGAGTCGTAGACCGAGTCGAAGATCATCGCGCGGGCCGGGGCGTCCTTGACGCCGACCGGGGCCGGGACCTTCTCGACCACGCGGTTGAGCAGCGCGTCGACGCCGAGGCCGGTCTTCGCCGAGACGCGCAGGACGTCGTCGGGGTCGCAGCCGACCAGGTTCGCCAGCTCCTCGGCGAACTTCTCCGGCTGGGCGGCCGGCAGGTCGATCTTGTTCAGGACCGGGACGATCGCGAGGTCGTTCTCCATCGCCAGGTACAGGTTGGCGAGGGTCTGGGCCTCGATGCCCTGGGCGGCGTCCACCAGCAGGACCGTGCCCTCGCACGCGGCGAGGGAGCGCGAGACCTCGTAGGTGAAGTCGACGTGACCCGGGGTGTCGATCATGTTCAGGATGTGCGTGGTGCCGGTCCCCGCGCCCTCGGTGGGCGACCAGGGCAGACGGACCGCCTGCGACTTGATCGTGATGCCGCGCTCACGCTCGATGTCCATGCGGTCGAGGTACTGGGCGCGCATCTGCCGCTGGTCGACGACACCGGTCAGCTGGAGCATCCGGTCGGCGAGGGTCGACTTGCCGTGGTCGATGTGCGCGATGATGCAGAAATTACGGATCAGCGCCGGGTCGGTACGGCTCGGCTCGGGCACGTGGCTGGGGATGGCGGGCACGCAGTGTCCTGATTCTCGGGTCGCTGTCGGGTCTGCTGTCGAACGGTACGCAGGCTCCCATGGTCCCATGGACCGGGCGATGCGCTCGGTTTGGGCCGGTCGAAGCGTGCCTGGTAGTCTGGGTGGCTGTGTCTCGCATGCCCTCTCAAGCAGACGGGGCACATCCGGAAAAATACTCTGAACCTGAAAAGGCTCTTTCGTGGCGAACATCAAGTCCCAGATCAAGCGGAACAAGACCAACGAGAAGGCTCGCCTTCGCAACAAGTCGGTCAAGTCCGAGCTGCGCACCTTCATCCGCAAGGCCAACGAGGCCATCCTCGCCGGCGACGCGGAGAAGGCCACCGCTGCGGCCCGCCTGGCTTCCAAGAAGCTGGACAAGGCCGTCTCGAAGGGTGTCATCCACAAGAACGCCGCCGCCAACAAGAAGTCGGCGCTGGCCTCCAAGGTTGCCGCCATCTGAGGTTCCGCACTCGATGTGAACGCCGGGACGGACCCAGCGGGCCCTCTCTCCCGCTCCTGACCGGCACCCCGCGCCGCACGCGGCCTGCGTTCGCCACGCGGGTGCGGCGCACACAGCAGTGACCGAAGGCCCCGGCCTCAGCCCTTCCCCAGGGCAGAGGCCGGGGCCTTCGCACATCCAGCCGTGCCGCGCCCATTCCAGCCCCGCCGGCGTTTGAGGCGCGGGGGTCTGGGGGCGGAGCCCCCAGAGGGAACGACGGAACCCCTACCGCCCCCGCGAGGCCCTCGCGGCCCGCGCCACCGCGACGACGGCCTTCTCCAGCGCGTACTCGGGATCGTCCCCGCCGCCCTTGACCCCCGCGTCGGCCAGCGCGACGGCCCGCAGCGCCTCGGACACCCCGTCCGCCGACCAGCCCCGCATCTGCTGCCGGACCCGGTCGATCTTCCACGGCGGCATCCCGAGGTCCCGGGCGAGGTCGCCGGGCCGGGCACCGCGCGGGGCGGAGGCCAGCTTCCCGATCGCCCGGACGGCCTGCGCCAGCGCGCTGGTGATCAGCACCGGCGCCACCCCGGTGGCCAGCGACCAGCGCAGGGCCTCCAGGGCCTCCGCGGCCCGCCCCTCGACCGCCCGGTCGGCGACGGTGAAGCTGGAGGCCTCCGCCCGGCCGGTGTAGTAGCGGCCCACCACGGCCTCGTCGATGGTGCCCTCGACGTCCGCGCACAGCTGCGCCGCCGCGCTCGCCAGCTCCCGCAGGTCGGCCCCGATCGCGTCGACCAGGTTCTGGCAGGCCTCGGGGGTGGCCGAACGCCCCAGCGCCCGGAACTCCGCCCGGACGAAGGAGAGCCGGTCCGCGGCCTTCGTCATCTTCGGGCAGGCGACCTCCCGGGCCCCCGCCTTGCGGGCGGCGTCCAGGACGGCCTTGCCCTTGACCCCGCCCGCGTGGAGGAGGACGAGGGCGATCTCCTCGAACGGGGCGGCGACGTAGGCCTTGACCTCCTTCACCGTGTCCGCGCCGAGGTCCTGCGCGTTCCGCACGATCAGGACCTTGCGCTCGGAGAAGAGCGACGGGCTCGTCAGCTCGGCCAGGGTGCCGGGCTGGAGCTGGTCGGAGGTGAGGTCCCGCACGTCCGTGTCGGCGTCGGCCGCGCGGGCGGCCTTCACCACGTCCCGGACGACGCGGTCGAGCAGCAGGTCCTCCTGCCCCACCGCGAGGGTGATCGGGGCGAGGGGATCGTCGGTGGGGTTCTTCCTGGTGGCCATCGGACCCAGCATCCCACGGCGCACTGACAGCGCCCGGCCCCCGGTGCAGGAGAATGATGCGGTGAACCTGCGCCATGTACTCGTCCTGCCCGATCGCGACGCCGCCGAGGAGGTGGCCCGGGAGGCCGTGGACCGCTTCGGCCTCCCCGAGGAACCCCAGCTGGTGCGCGACGCCCTGGCCGGCGAGGACGACGCCGAGGACGCCCAGTGGCTGGTGGTCCTGGAGGACCCCCGGCAGCGGCTCGACGCCGCCGTCCTGGACGAGCTCGCCGCCTCGTACGACGGCTGGCTCGAAGCCCCCTGAGCCGGCCGGACGCGCCCGCCTCAGGCCTTGTGGACGATCTGCACGTCCAGCGCCACCTCCACGCTCGAACCGATCGCCGCGATCCCCTGGGCCAGCATCGACTGCCAGTTCAGGGTGAAGTCCTCGCGGTTCAGCTCGGCCGTGGCCCGGCAGGCGGCGCGCGGCTCGCCCTCCAGGCCCGTGCCGACGCCCAGGTACCGGGTGTCCAGGGTGACGGTACGGCTCACCCCGTGCAGGGTCAGGGCGCCCGCGACGGCCCAGCGGCTGCCGCCGCGGTGGATGAACCGCTCGCTGTAGAACTCCACCGTCGGGTACCGGGCCGCGTCCAGGAAGTCCGCCGACCGCAGGTGGTCGTCCCGCATCCGCAGCCCGGTGTCGATGCTCGCCGCGTCGAGGATGACGTGCATGGAGGAGTCCTCCATCCGCTCCGCGATCCGCACCGCTCCGGCGAAGGTGGTGAACCGGCCGTGGATCCGGGCGAAGCCGATGTGCTTCGCGGTGAACCCGATCGACGAGTGCGTCGGGTCCAGTTCCCAGTGGCCCGGCTGCGGGAGCACCGGCGGCTCCACCGAGTCCAGGATGATCTCCGCGGTACCCGGCTGGGCGGGATCCCCCACGAGCGTCGCCCCGTGGAACGGCGCGTACCCCTCGGCGCTGACCGAGAGCCGGTACTCCCCCTCCGGCATGGCCGCCGTGAACCCCCCGTACGGATCCGTCTCCCCGCTGACCACCCGTCGGCCGATCGGGTCGGTCACCTCGAACTTGGCCTGGCGGATGGGCTGGTGGACGGTGTCGAGGACCCGGCAGCTCAACAGGCGTGCCGTGGGCGGCAGAGTCAGTGTGGCGGACGTCTGTGAACTTCCGCTCCCGGCCGTATCCGTCCCCCGTCGGCGACCGAACATGGCTGATGCACCCCCGTGCTGTGTGTACTTGGTCGGTTCTGGCGAAGACGCATTCGATCATGCTGTCGGGTTGTGGGCAAACAGAGCGGTCACGCCCGGTATGACCGCGCCTTTTCGGACGCCGCCCGGCCGGGAAGGCGCGCATCCCGAGGCCGCTGCCGCAGATGGCCACGGAGCCGTCCTCATCGGTGCGCAGCACAGCCGCCCCAAGGGCTTCGAGCCGTGCGAGGGTACCGCGCGCCGGGTGCCCGTAGCGGTTGTCCGCGCCCACCGGGACCAGAGCGAGCCGTGGCCGGATCCGGTCCATGAGGGCGGGATCCTGATGGGCCGAGCCGTGGTGGGCGACCTTGAGCACGTCCACCGGCCCCAGCTCCGGATGTTCCCTCAGCAGGGCCTGCTGGGACGGCGGTTCGAGGTCGCCGAGCAGCAGGAACGTCAGCCCCGAGGTGCGGGCCAGCAGGGCCACGCTCGCGTCGTTGGGCCCCTGCGGAGCAGGCCCGACGGCCGGCGGCCAGAGCACCCGCCACTCCAGCGGCCCGGCCCGCCGCCGCTCCCCCGGCACGGCCGCCACCACCGGCACCCCGGCGGCCGCCGCCGTCCGCCGCACCAGCGCGGCCTGCCCGGGCGGATCCGCCACGGCGGTGGTCTGGATCACACCCACGGAGCGGCCCCGGAGCACCCCGGACAGCCCGCCCACGTGGTCCGCGTGAAAGTGCGTCAGCAGCAGCAATGGGACGCGTTTCACACCGAGGGCGCGCAGACAGGCGTCCACCGGGCCGGGCTCCGGTCCGGCGTCCACCACGACGGCCGTCCCCGGCCCCGCCGCGAGGACGGCGGCGTCCCCCTGGCCCACCGCGCACTGGACGTAACTCCAGCCGGACGGCGGCCAGCCGGTGAGCGTACGGGTCAACTGCGGCGGCCGCAGCACCGCGACGAGCAGCAGCACCGCCACGGCGGCCCGCACCCCGCGCCGCCGCCCGAACCTCACCCCGAGCCCCACCACGGCCGCCGCGGCCACGGCCAGCAGCAGGCCCCCTCCCGGACCGCCCGGCCACGGCAGCTCCGCCCCCGGCAGCCGCGCCCCGGCCCGCGCCACGGACGCGATCCACCCGGCGGGCACCCCCGCGCACCGGGCCAGCAGCTCCGCGACGGGCATGGACAGCGGGGCGGCGGCCAGCGCGGCGAAGCCGAGCACCGTGGCCGGCCCCGCCGCCGGCTCCGCCAGCAGGTTGCACGGGACCGCGACCAGGCTCACCCGGGCCGACAGCACGACCACCACCGGCGCGCACACGGCCTGCGCCGCCGCCGCGGCCGCCAGGGCCTCGGCGAGCCGCGCCGGCACACCGCGCGCCCGCAGCGCCCCGGCCCAGCGGGGCCCCAGGGTGAGCAGCGCCCCGGTCGCCAGCACCGAGAGCAGGAACCCGTACGAGCGGGCCAGCCAGGGGTCGTAGAGCACCAGCAGGAGCACGGCGGCGGCCAGGGCCGGGAGCAGGGACCGGCGCCGCCCGGTGGCCAGGGCCAGCAGCGTCACCGCCCCGCAGGCGGCGGCCCGCAGCACGCTCGGGTCGGGCCGGCACACCACGACGAAACCCAGCGTCAGGACCGCCCCGCACAGGGCGGTGAACCGCAGCGACAGCCCCAGCCGGGGCGCGAGCCCGCTCCGCTCCACGTACTGGGCCCGCCCCGGGGACCCGATGAGCAGGTAGAGCACCACGGTCAGGTTCGACCCGGAGACGGCCAGCAGGTGCAGCAGGTCGGTGGCTTCGAAGGCGTCGTGCAGGTCGGGCGGGACCCGCGAGGTGTCCCCGACCACCAGCCCCGGCAGCAGGGCCCGGGCGTCCCCCCGGAGCCCGTCGGAGGCCTCCCGCAGCCCGGCCCGCAGCCTCCCGGCGGCCCGCTGCACGGAGTCGGGCCCGCCCGTCACCCGGGGCGGGACGTCCCCGGCCGGCCGGAGCAGCGCCACGGCCCGCTCCCCGTCCCGCGCCGGTGCCAGCCGGGCCACCACCGAGACCCGGGTCGAAGGCTGCAGCCGGGCCCACCGCGGATGCCCGGCCAGCACCCGTACCGGGGTCTCCACCCGGGTCCGCGCACCGTCGGGGCCGGTCACCCCGGTCACCACCGCGTCCAGCACCACCACGGGCGGCCCGCTCCCGCTGCGGGCGGCGCGCGGGTCGGAACCCACGGTGAGCTCGGCGTCCACCCGGGCGTGCTCCCCGGCCAGCCGGGCCACGGGCCCCGCCCGCGCCGCGGACCGCTCCAGCCCGGCCACCCCGGCCCCGGCGGCCGCACACAGCAGGGCGGCGGCCACGGCCGTCGCGGCCCGCCACCCCGGCCCCGCCCCCCGGCACCCCGCCACCAACGACACCCCTGCCACGACCACCGCGACCCCCACCCCGAGGACGCACCACCCGCCCGGCACCCCCAACCCGAGGGCAGCCGCCCCCCAAACGGCCAGAGCAGGCCCCACAAGCCGCACATCCACAGCCCCGGCGCCCTCCGGCCCAACACCCCCCGACCCGGCCTCCTTCGGCCCGGCCCCCGCCGACCCGACACCCTCCGGCACGACGGCCTGCCGCCCGGCACCGCCCGACCCGGCACCCTCCAGACCGGCACCTCCGGGCCCGGCACCGCCCGACCCGGCACCGCCCGGCCTGGCACTCTCCAGACCGGCACTCTCCGACCCAGCCCCAGCCCCAGCCCCGGCCCCGGCCCCCGACCCCGGCGTCCCGGCGGCGCTCACAGCCGCACCAGCTTTCGCAGCTCGGCGAACCGGCGCTCGCCGATGCCGTCGACCTGCCGGAGGTCCTCCACGGCCCGGAACCCGCCCCGGGCGGTACGGAACTCCACGATGTGCCGGGCCAGCACCGGGCCCACCCCCGGCAGCCCGTCCAACTGCTCGGCGGTCGCGCTGCCGAGGCTCAGCGGGCCGGGGCCCGGTCCGCCGGCGGAAGCCGCGCCACCACCGGGGGCCGGCTGCGCGGTGACGCCCACCAGCACCTGTTCGCCGTCCACGAGGACCCGGGCCCGGTTGAGCCCGGTGGTGTCGGTGCCCGGCCGCACTCCCCCGGCCGCGGCCAGCGCGTCCTCCACCCGTGAGCCGCCGGGCAGCCTCCGCACACCGGGATCCCGGACCTTGCCGCCGACGTCCACCACGATGCGGCCCCCCGTACCGCCGGAGCCCGCTCCCGGCACCGGGGGCGGGGTCGGCGGCGGCGCGGGGGCGAGCACCGCGGGCGCCGTCACCGGCTGCGGCCGG
>NZ_JBFBGN010000033.1:0-56469 GCF_040684675.1 Streptomyces sp. NPDC089915
CTCTCCATCGGCGGCAACCACCTCATCCACGCCCTCCGCCGCAACGTCAACCTCAAGATCCTCCTCTTCAACAACCGGATCTACGGCCTCACCAAAGGCCAGTACTCACCCACCTCCGAACTCGGCAAGATCACCAAATCCACCCCCATGGGCTCCCTCGACGCCCCCTTCAACCCCGTCTCCCTCGCCCTCGGAGCCGAGGCCTCCTTCGTCGCCCGCACCGTCGACTCCGACCGCAAACACCTCACCGAGGTCCTGCGCCAGGCAGCCGACCACCCCGGCACCGCCCTCGTCGAGATCTACCAGAACTGCAACATCTTCAACGACGGCGCCTTCGAAGCCCTCAAGGACAAGGACCAGGCCGAGGAAGCGGTCATCCGCCTCGAACACGGCCACCCGATCCGCTTCGGCGCCGACCGCGCCAAGGGGGTCATCCGCAACGCACGCACCGGAGACCTGGAGATGGTCACCGTCACTCCGGAGAACGAGTCGCGCATCCTCGTCCACGACGCCCACGCCACCACCCCCACCACCGCCTTCGCGCTCTCACGCCTCGCCGACCCCGACACCCTCCACCACACCCCGGTCGGCGTCTTCCGCGACGTCGAGCGGCCCGTCTACGACACCCTCATGGCCGAGCAGCTCGACACCGCCGTCGAGCGCCACGGCAAGGCCGACCTGGTAGCCCTCCTCACCGGCCCCGACACCTGGACCGTCGCCGGCTGACGACGACGCGCGGGCGGCCAGCGTGCGCAGGGCGGCCTCGGAGGGCGAGCCCGGTTCGGCGGTGTAGGCGATCAGGCTGATGTCCGGATCGGCGGCGGACCGGAAGCTCTCGAAGGCGAGGCTGAGCTCGCCGACGGCCGGATGCCACATGACGTACTCGCCGGTGATCCGGTCGGCGACCTCCCGCTCCGCCCACAGCGCGCGGAACTCCGGGCTGCGGTCCTCCAGTTCGGCGATCAGGGCGGCGAAGGCCGGGTCGTCCGGGTGCCGGCCGTGGTCGCGGCGCAGGTAGGCGACGGCGTTGCGGGCCTTGGCCTCCCAGTTCACGTAGCGGGCGCGCACGTCCGCGTCGAGGAAGGCCAGCCACGCCGTGTTCCGGTGCCGTGGTGCCACGGTGGTGAGGGAGGGGCCGAGCAGTTCGGCGTAGAGCCCGTTCCAGGCGAGCAGGTCGGTGCGCCGCCCGACCAGGTAGGCGGGGACGCCGGACATGGCGTCGAGCAGCCGGAGCTGCCCGGCGCTCGGCGTCTGCGCGGCGGGCCCCGCCGACGTCCGGCGGCGCACCGCGCGGGCCAGGTCGTGCAGGTGCGCGCGTTCGGGCCCGGTCAGGAACAGGGCGTCGGCCACGGCGTCGACGACCCCGTCGGAGACCTTCTCGTTGCGGCCCTGCTCGAACCGGACGTAGTAGTCGACGCTCACCCCGGCCAACTGCGCCAACTCCTCACGCCGCAGCCCCGGCACCCGCCGCCGCCCCCCGAACCCGGCCCCCAGCCGCGTCTCCTCGGGCCGCACACGGGCCCGCCGCGAGCGGAGGTACGCACTGAGTTCGGCCTTGGCGTTCATCAGCCCATCCTAGGAGGGCGTTCCGCGCCCCGAGGAATGAATGCGCCGGGGCGAAACGGTTGGCACCGAGGGCCTCCGGCTGGTGAAACTGCACGGGTGAACCACCCCGTACCGCGCCCTCTGCCCGTACCGGACCCACGTGCCGGTGACGTCGCTCCCGACTACGGGGGCATGGACGCCCCGCTGGCCGGCATGGCCGTGCCGCGTCCGCAGGAGGAGCGGCTCGCCAGGCTGTGGGAGGAGCACCGGTGCGCCCCGTACCCCGCCGGCTTCCGCGGTGTCGGCATCGCGGGGGTGGAGCTGATCCTCCTGGACGCGGATACCGCCGGCCTCGTACAGACGGAGCTGAACGGCGGGCTCGACGACCTTGGCGTTGCCGGCCTCTGGTCGTGCATCGCCCGGCTCGACAAGGTCGTTCCCCTGATCGACTCGGAGTACTGCGCCTCCTACTTCGCGAAACTCCGGACGATGGCCAGGCTCGCGGCAGCACGTTACGTACCCGCCGCCGAGATCTGACCGAGGGACCGGGCTCGGGCGTTCCGTCAGGGCGCCGGGTCCTCGGCCGGGCGTTCCCCCGTAGACCCACACCGTGAGCCGGTCGGGCGATCCTCACACGCATGACCTCCCGCCCTGAAAGGGGGTACCGCCAGACCCCCGGTCCGCCGGTTCCCGGGGAGAGCTTCGCCCTGGGTATCCGTGCGCCGTGGCGGAAGGATCTCCCTTGTCACCGGAACAACGAGATCGACCGCCTGAGGAGGCACCCCCCATGACCCTGACCGTCATCGCCGCGTTCGAGGCCAAGCCCGGCCGCGAGGACGACCTGCGCACCGCGCTCGAAGCCATGATCGAGCCGTCCGTCGAGGAGGAGGGCTGCCTGGCCTACGAGCCGTACGCCGACCCGAACCGGCCGGAGCGGATGGTGATCATCGAGGAGTGGACCGGCCCCGAGGCCCTGGAATTCCACTTCACCACCCCGCACTTCCGCCAGGTGGCCGGCCTCTTCGACGACCTGCTCACCCGCCCCGTCTCCATCCGCTACCTGTCCGCCGCGGCCCCGGTGCCCCTCCCGGCCCCGTGACCGCCGGCCGGCTACTGCCAGAAGACCTCTTCGACGACGATCTGCGGGTCGGCGGTGCGGCTGACGAACGTGTAGTGGAGCCATCCTCTGCCGTGGTCGAAGTGGCAGACGTGCAGGCCGTTCGGCACGGTCGACAGGAGTGGGGTGATCCGGCAGCCTGCCGGCAGGTCGGGCAGGTTGTCGATGCCTCGGAAGTAGGGGTCCTTGACCGTGACGAGTTCGGCGCGGACGGCGTCGATCAGATCGCGGACGTGCCCGGGCAGGGAGTCCCTGGCGGTGCGGGCCGTATCGACCCAGTCCATTTGCCAGGGCGGCCCCATGAACGCACCGCTCACCGGCCGGGCTCCGCCTTTCCCGCCTCGCGGCGGAGGTGCGCGGCCCGTGTGAGCAGCTGTCTGGCTTCGCCGCCGGTCGTCGCCTCGGCCGCACGGGACTCCAGGTCGTGCACGGTCCGGGCCAGCGCGGGGTCGCGGGCCAGGGCGAATTCGGTCCACCACTGGGCCATGAACGCAGGGACGGGTGCGAGGTCGTACGTCTCGGCGATGGCCCACTTCCAGTGGGCGTCGAAGTCCGGCAGCAGGGCCGGCGCGTATTCGGCGATCGCGGCGCGCAGGGCCTTCGGGTTCCGTTCGGGCATGGGCGGGATGCCCGAGGGTTCGGGGGCGGTCGTCATGCTGCGGCCTCCTCGTCCCGCTCGGGCACGGCGGTCCGCTGGGCCCGGTAGGCGAGGGCGAGGCTGGAGACGTGCTGGGGGGTGACGTCCAGATGTCTCGCCACGGCGGAGTTCCCGCCCCGGCCGAGCTCGACGGCGATGCGCCCCGCGGCCTCCGCGAACGCCTGCTTCGCCCCGGTGACGGCGGCCTGCAGCCGGTCCAGCTCGCGCCGCTGGGCCGGCGTGAGCTCGGCCTGCCTGGCGCGGGGGCGTGGTGTCTCGCTCATGCGTCGAGTGTGCCCGCCCCCGCACGTTAACTGCAACCTCTCCTTGCCATTAGGGCCTGGCCAGGGTTTCGAGGAGGCGGGTGGCGAAGGGGGTCGGGTGTTCGGCGCAGCCGACGTGGCCGCCCGGGAATTCCGTGAAGGGGGCGTTCGTCAGGGACGACAGGCGGGTTGCGGGGCCGTGCAGGGCGGGGATGCCGCGGGAGTCCTCGCCCGCCGCCAGGACGAGGCGGGCGGCGTGGGTGCGCAGGGCCGGTACGTCGGGGGTGTCCGACGTGAAGGGGACCAGGACGTGTTCCAGGAAGAACGGCTGGTTGGCGTACATGCGCGGGGCCATCTCCAGGATCTCCGGCGGAAGTTCGACGGGTTCCTCGCGCTCCGGGGTCCCGCCCAGGCCCTGGGCCATGTGGGCCATCGCCGCCGCCGGGTCCTGGGCGCGGGCCAGGTCGCGGACCTCGGTGAAGAGGGTGCGGTACGGCGCCGGGTCCTCCAGGACCTCCACCAGCGGCGGTTCGTGCGCCACCACCCGGCGGACCCGCTCCGGATGGCGGGCCAGCAGGCCGAGCGCGGCGACCGCGCCCGCGCTGCACCCGAGGACGTCCGCCGGTTCGCCGGGGGAGACCAGGTCCAGGATCCGGCGGGCGTCGTCGGCCCAGTCCGGCACCCGCTGGTCGGCGGCCGGGCCGTCGAGGGTGCTGCGGGACTGGCCACGGGGGTCGTACGAGACCACGGTGCGTCCGGCGGCGGCCAGGGCCGGGGCCATCCCCGCGTACAGGCCGGCGTCCGCCCCGCCGCCGGGGATGAGGAGCAGGACGGGGCCGGTGCCGCGCCGCTCGTAGTACAGGGTGGCGCCGGGGACGTCGAGCGTTCCGGCGGTGGGTGTGGATTCGGGTGTGGGTGTGGTCGTCATCGCGGGTCCCCCTCGGTGTTCGGCGGCCAGTTCTCCAGGGCGACGTGCAGTGCGTCGAGGCCGCGCGCCCAGGACGTCCGGACCTCGCGGGAGTGGCCGAAGGCCCCGCTCAGCTCCAGGTGGACGTAGCCGTGGAAGGTGGCGCGCAGCAGCCGGGCCGCGTCCGTCAGGTCCGGGTCCGCCAGGCCGTAGCCGCGCAGCATCCCGTAGGTCAGCTCCACGCTGCGCAGGAGCCCGGCCGAACCGGCCACCTCCTCCGGTTCGAACCGCATCTGCGAGGCGGCGTAACGGCCCGGGCGTTCCAGGGCGTACTCCCGGTAGGCGTCGGCGAACGCGACCAGCGCGTCCTTGCCGGACCGTCCGGCGACGGCGACCGCGATCCGCCCGGTCATCTCCTCACCGGCCAGCAGCGCCACCCGCACCCGCAGGTCGCGCAGACCGCGCACGTGCGAGTAGAGGCTCGCGTCCTTGACGCCGAACCGCCGCGCCAGCGCGGACAGGGACACCTTCTCGATCCCCGCCTCGTCCGCCATCTCGGCGGCCGCCTCCGTGAGGCGTGCGGCGTTGAGTCCTGCGCGCACCATGCGACGTCTCCTTGCTGGATGTCCTAGGGCAAAACCTAGAGGGTCTAGGTTCTGCTGTCCAGCCGGTTCCGGAGCGGGCTAACGGGCGGAACGGGCGGAACGGGCGGCCGGGGCCGCGGAGTAGTCGCGCAGGGTGATGTTCTCGGCCGCCTTGCGGGCCATCCTCGCGGCCATGTCCTTGCCCGGCAGGTACGGCATGACCTTGTAGTAGCGGTCGAGGAGCCCCGCCAGGAGCCGGCTCCCGGGGACCATCAGCCGGGCCACCCCGTCGCCCATCTTCTGGCAGCCCTCCGCGTACGCCCGCATCTCCCGCTCGTAGCGGGCGAAGGCGGTGCGGTGGTCGCCGTGCGCGGCGGCGAGTTCACCGGCGAGGACGTACGCGCCCACCAGCGCGAGCCCCGAGCCCATCCCCGACAGGGACGAGGGGCAGTACGCGGCGTCGCCGAGCAGGGCGACCCGGCCGCGCGACCAGCCGTCCATGCGGACCTGGCCGACGGAGTCGAAGTAGAAGTCCGGGGCCTCGCGCATCCGCTCCAGCAGCCGGTCGCTCTCCCAGCCGTTGCCCGCGAACCGCTCGCCGAGCAGCGCCTGCTGGCGCGCCACGTCGCGCCGGTCCAGGTCGAGCCGCGGGGAGCCGAAGTAGAAGACGGCCTTGGCCTCGGTGTTCTCGCGGGCGCTGTAGACGGCCACCAGCCGGCCGGCGGTGCGGTAGGCGTGCCCGGTGCGGTCGAGGCCGAGGTGGTTGTCCGTGGTGAAGACCGCGCAGTAGACGCCGAGGTGCTTGACGAAGCGCTCCTCCGGCCCGAAGACCAGGCCTCGGGTGCGCGAGTGCAGGCCGTCGGCGCCGATGACCAGGTCGAAGCGGCGGGGCGCGCCGCGCTCGAAGGTGACGTGGACGCCGTCGGCGTCCTCGGCGAGGGAGGCGACCGAGTCCCCGAAGACGTACTCGGTGTGCTCCTTCGTCGCCTCGTACAGGATCCGGGCCAGGTCCCCCCGGAGCACCTCCAGGTCCCCGGCGAACAGGTCGGCGGGCAGCTTCGCCCGCGGCCTGCCCGAGGCGTCGACGTACGACATGGAGCCGGTGCCGGTACGGGCGGCCCGGAGCTCGTCCAGGATGCCCATGCGGCGCAGCACCGTGAGGTGGGCCTCGCCTCGGAAGTCGACGGCGTAGCCGCCCTGGCGCAGGGCGGGGGCGCGCTCGACGATCGTGGGGGCGAAGCCGTGGCGGTGGAGCCAGAAGGCGAGCGCGGGGCCGGCCACGGAGGCGCCGGAGATCAGCACGGTCCGGGCGGGGCGGGCGCCGGCGGAGGTGCTCGCGGCGGCGTCGGCGGAGGTGTTCGCGGCGGTGTTCGCCGTGGTGTTCGCCGTGGTGTTCGTGGTGGTGTTCGTCATGGGGCACAGCCTGCGCGGGGGTGCTCACCGTGCGCTCACCGCCGGCTCACCGTCCGCCCGCGACCCCGTCCGCGCAGGACGTGGCACACGTCGAATCTGGTCATGGTGCCACATATGTGCCATAGTGGCGCCATGGATCTGAGGCCGTACGTAGAGAACCTCCGGCACGAGCTCGCCGTCGCCGCCGACGCGGGCGGGGACGAGGCCCGCGCCCTGGCCGGCCGGCTCACGGCCCCGCTGGAGTCGGCCGCCCGGCTGACCCTCCTGAACGCGCTGTCCGACGCGATGGACGAGGTCACGCGGGACCTGGCGCCGGGATCGGTCTCGGTCCGGCTGCGGGGCCTGGACCCCGAGTTCGTCGTCAGCGTCCCGGAGGCCGAGCCCCCGTACGAGGAGCGTCCGGCCGCCCCCGCCGCACCGCCGGCCGCCGTCCTCCCCGAGGGCGAGGAGGGCGGCACGGCGCGCATCAACCTCCGCCTGCCCTCCCACCTCAAGGCCCGCGCCGAGGAGGCGGCCGTCCGCGAGGGGATCTCCGTCAACTCCTGGGTGGTCCGCACCCTGTCCGCCGCCCTGGCCGGGTCCGCCGCCGAGCAGCAGCCCGCCGGGCTGCGCCGCACCCGGACCGGGCAGAGCTACACCGGCTGGGTGCGCTGACCCGCGCCCCTCGGGCCGACCCGCCGCCCGCGCCCCGCCCCCCGCACTTCCCCCTCGCCCGCCCGACCGGCGGGAACCCGCACCCCGTCATGAGGATCGGACCGTCATGCCCAGCTTCGAGACCCCCGCACCGATCGCCGTCTCCGTCGAGATCGAGGTGGGATCCGTCCTGCTCACGGCCGGCGGGCGGCCGGACACCGTCGTCGAGGTGCTGCCCGCCGACCCCGCGGACCCGGAGGACGAGCGGGCGGCCCGGGAGAGCAGGGTCGACCACACCGACGGCACGCTGACCGTACGCGGCCCGAGGAAGCGCCTCCCGTTCGGCCGGATCGGCTCGGTCGAGGTGCACATCGAGCTGCCGGCCGGCTCCCGCGTCCGCGCCTCCACCGGAGTCGGCGCCCTCGTCCTGGACGGGGCCTTCGGCGCGTGCGTCCTCAAGTCCGGCGCCGGTGACCTCCGGGTCGGCGAGGCCGGGCCGGTCACCCTGCGCACCGGCCACGGCGACGTCCTCCTGGACCGCTGCTCCGGCGACGCCGAGGTGCACGGCGCGGGCCGGATCGCCCTCGGCCGCGTCGACGGCGCGGCCACCGTGAAGAACCTCAACGGCGAGACCGAGATCGGCGAGGTCACCGGAGACGTACGGGCGAACAGCTCCAACGGCTCCATCACCGTCGAACGGGCGCACGGCTCCGTCGTCGCCAAGTCCGCCAGCGGCGCCATCCGGGTCGGCGGGCTGGCCCGGGGCAAGGCCGACCTCCAGACCGCCGCCGGCCGGATCGACATCGCCATCCGCGGCTCCGTGGCCGCCTGGCTCGACGTCACCTCCCGCCTGGGCAAGGTCCACAACTCCCTCGGCCCCTCCGAGGGCCCCGAGGGATCCGAGGGGGTCGTCGAGGTCAGGGCCCGTACCGCCATGGGCGACATCGTGATCACCCGCGCCGCCTGACGGGGCCCCCGCCTCCTCCGCAGGATCGCCCGGGTTGCTCAGATCGCCGTCAACTCCGTCTCAACCCCCGCGCCGGCCCGCTCCCGCGTGCCTAGTCTGGCCAGCCGGAGGGCCATGAGATGCCGAGTGGCCGGTCGAGCCGCAAGGGGATGATGCGAGATGTCCGGCATCCGCGCACGAGGAGAGCTGACCACCGTCCCGGGCCGGCGCGCCCCCGGCCACCGCAGGGTGACCCTCAGCCAGCTGCCCTGCCTGGAGACGCTGACCAAGTCGGGCATGACCTTCTCGCCGGCCATGCCGCAGCGCTCCTGGGAGGAGATCGGCAGCCAGCTCCGGGACCTGGCCAGCTCCTCCGCGTGGTGGCTGGGCGACTGGCTCCTGTTCGGGGAGACCGCCTACAGCGGCCGCTACCGCGAGGCGGTGGGCCGTACCGGGCTCGACTACCAGACCCTGCGCAACTACGCCTGGGTGGCCCGCAGGTTCGAGCACGGCCGGCGCCGCGACGCCCTCAGCTTCGCCCACCACGCCGAGGTGGCCCGCCTGGCCCGGCCCGAGCAGGACTACTGGCTGCGCCGTGCCGAGGAACAGGGCTGGTCGCGCAACGAACTCCGCAGGCAGCTCCGGGCCGGCCTCGCCGAACAGCGCGGTGACGCGCTGGAGTCCGCCGGGACGGGGCCGGGGGAGCAGGACGACGAGGCGGCCACGCTGCGGATCGCCCTGCCGAAACCGGACGTCGACCGGCTCCTCGCGGTGGCGGCCTCCTGCGGGCTGAGCCTGAACGACTGGGCGGCGCACGTCCTGCAGTCCGCCGTCACCGCCCAGGCCCCCGGACCCGGCACCCCCCAGGACTCCCCGGCCTCCCAGGACTCCCCGGCCTCCCAGGACTCCCGGGACTCCCCGGCCTCCCGCGCCTCCTAGGCCGGGAGGCGGTTGTCGAGGGTGAGGGCGGTGCAGCGGACCCCGCCGCCGCCCTTGCGCAGCTGCGCCGTGTCCAGCTCGACCACCGTGGAGCCCCGCTCGCGCAGGGTCGCGGCCAGCCGGGGCGCGCCGGTGGTCATCGTCACGGTGCTGCCGTCGCTGATCAGGTTGAGGGCGAAGGCCCGCGCCTCCTCGGTGCTCACCTCGATGAGCTCCAGTCCGAGGGAGTGCAGCACGCCGACGCTCTCCGGCTCCAGCGCGCCCGGGTAGTAGGCGAGCGTGTCCTCGTCGATCACCGCCACGGCCAGGTCCAGGTCGTACCACTCCTCCCCGGCGGTGCGCAGCGCCACCACCTCGTGGCCGGTCAGGTCCGCCAGCACCTCGTGCATCCGGCGGTCCGTGCGCTGGCCGTGGCCCGCCAGCAGCAGGTTGCCGCAGGCCAGGGCGTCGCCCTGGCCGCTGAAGGCGTACGGGGCGTCGAACACGTCGATGCCGTTCTCCTTCAGCCAGGACCGGAAGTACGGGATCTCCGCGGCGCGGGCGGCCGGCGGGTCGCCGAGCACGGCCCGGTCGCCGCACACCCAGGCCCCGTTGGCCGTGTACACCATGTCGGGGCACTCCGGCGCGGACGCCATCCGGTGGACCGTGCGGCCGGCCGCGACGTGCGCGGCGGCGATCGCGGCGTGCTCGCTGACGGCGGCCCGCGCGTCCGGCTGCACGCTCGTGTCCATGTACGGGTTGATGACGTAGTCGATGCGGAAGTGGGCGGCATCGGACATCAGCAGTTCGGTGTTCATCCGTGGGCTCCAGGGGCGGGGTTGGGGGCCTGGGGTGGCGGGGCTGGTCCGGACGGTGGCAGAGCCGGGCGGACCCGAGCGGAACGGAAGGCGACCACCGGGTGGTGTGCGCCCGGCGCCCGGACGGGCCGCCCGGGGCGGCGGGGCGCGGGCGCGCCTCCACGGCCGCACCGGGCCCGGTCCGCCGCCGTGCCCGGACGACCCGGGCTCCCGCGGGACCGGTTGGAGCGCCCGCCGGCCGGCGGTCCGGAAGCGGCCGGGGGCGGGCGCCGTCGCCGCGTTCGAGCATGGCAAGCACGGCCTCGATCGGGCAATGCCCCCGCCCCCGACCCGCCTCCCCCGCTGTCCCGCCGGCGGGACAGCCCCTGTGGACCCGCTAGCCGACCGGCAGGCCCAGGAACCTCGCCGGAGCCAGCGCGAGGAACCGCGACGTCGCGGCCGCGAGGCGGGCCGCCCCGGGGCCGGCGGGGTCGCCCTCCACGCTGCGGAAGGTCAGCATCGTCCAGGCGGCACATTCGGTGTACACCCGCCGCATGTCGGACATCCAGGTCACGGCGGCCCCCGGAGCCCGCTCCGAGACCCCCTCGTCCACGAGGACCGACCCGTCGGCGTCCATGAACGAGGTCCGGACCTCCCGCGCGGCCTTGTCGTTGAACGCCCGGTTCAGCAGGGCCGTGAGCTCCGGGGTCGCGGCGGTCATCGGCGGCGGGTCCTCGTCCGACGAGGGCGACGGCGGCTCGCCGAACCCGTCGAGGCCCGCGGGGGCGAGATCCACCGCGGTGACCAGCAGCTCCCGGAGCGAGTCGGAGGAAGGCATGCTCACGAAGTGGCCTTTCGTCAAGCGGTGATGGTGACCCGGAGAGCATCACGGGGCGACCGCTCGCGGCTCCAGCACGATCCCGGAGTCTGTCAACCAGGCCGTTCCCCCGTCAGGACGCGTGCGCCGCCACCCTGTCGACGACGTCCTGCGGCAGGCCCAGCAGCCGCAGCGCGTCGGGGTCCGCGCCGCCCACCACGGCCGTCGCCGACGCGGCGGCCTCCGCGTAGCGGGCCCGGGCCGCCGCCCGGTCCCCGCGCGACTCCGCGACCCGGCCCAGCCCGGCCAGGGCCCGCAGCCGGCTGCCCGCGCTCTTGACCCAGTGCGGGTCGATCCGCTCCAGCGCCTCCCGGTACAGCCGTTCGGCCCGCGCCGGGTCGCCCTCGCGCAGGGCCAGGTCGCCGAGGCCGCGCAGGGCCGCCGCCAGGGCGGCGGAGCCGCCGGCCCGGCGGGCGAGGGACTCCGCCCGGGCGTAGTCGGCGCCGGCCCGCGCCGCGTCGGCGTCCACCAGGTGGTCGGCCCGGTTGACCAGCAGGTCGGCGCTGTCCTCCAGGGCGCCGAGCCGCTCGGTCAGCGCCAGCGCCTCGTCGGTCAGGGCCACCGCCCCCGCCCGGTCCCCGCGCGCCGCCGCCATACCGGCCAGCACGTCCAGGACCAGCGCGCCGCCCCAGCCGTCGCCGACCGCCCGGAACCCGTCGGCGGCCTCGGCGAAGGCCCGTTCGGCGGCGGCCGGATCGCCCGCCCCGAGCGGCCCGAACCCGGACACGTACGCCGCCACCGCCCGCACCCACGGCTCGGGGCGCCCGCGCTGCGCCGACACCAGGGCGAACGCGTCCAGCGGATCGGGCTCCGTCGCGTTGCGCAGCATCCACAGCAGCAGCACCACCGGATACCGGCCGCCCGGACCGTCCCCGTCCCAGGCGGCGGCCAGCAGCTCCCCGGCCCGCGCCCGGTGGCGCCGCCACGGCGCGAGCCCGCCGGGCCCGCCCGCCGCCAGCAGCACGCATGCCGCGTACGCCTCGCCCAGCCCGGCCGGGGGAGCGTCCCCGACGGCTTCGAGCACCGCCGCGGCCCGCTCCGCCACCGACCCGGAGACCCCGCGGATCCACAGGTACGCCGAGGTGGCGGCCAGCAGTTCCAGGGCCGTCTCCCAGTCGCCGTCCCCGACCGCGCGGCCGAGCGCGGACAGCAGGTCGCCGTGGCCGGCCGCCAGCCGCTCCAGCCACTCCGGCTGCCCGGCGCCCCGCAGCAGCGGATCGGCCGTACGGGCCAGCTCCAGCACGTACCGCGTGTGGGCCCGTCCGGCGGACGCGGTCTCGCCGGCCTCCTCCAGCCGCTCGGCGCCGTACGCCCGTACCGTCTCCAGCATCCGCAGGCGCCCGCCGACGAGCTCCAGCAGCGACTTGTCCACGAGGGACTCCAGCACCTCGGAGTCCAGCACCTCGGAACCGGGCGCCCCGGCGCCCGGCACCCCGGACTCCAGCACCCCGGCCCCTGGCACGCGGGCGCCCGGCACCCCGGCCCCCGCCGCCACGCCCCCGCCCCGGCACACCGTCAGGGCCGCCCCGGCCGTCGCGCCGCCGGGGAACACCGTGAAGCGCCGGGCGGCCCGCTGTTCCTCCCCGGACAGCAGGTCCCAGCTCCAGGCGACCACCGCGCGCAGGGTGCGGTGGCGTTCGTCGGCGCCGCGGTTGGCCCGGGCGGCGGCCAGCCCGAGCCGGTCGTCCAGCCGTTCCGCCAGATCCGCCACGTCCATCGTGCGCAGCCGGGCCGCCGCCAGCTCGATGGCCAGCGGCAGGTTGTCGAGCGCCGCGCAGATCCGCTCCACCGGCCCCGGCGCGGCCGTGAACCCGCGCCGCACCGCCGAGGCCCGCTCGGTGAACAGCCGTACCGCCGCCTCGTCGTCGAGCGGCCTCACCTGCCACAGGTGCTCCCCGGTGACGGCGAGGGGCTCCCGGCTGGTGGCCAGGATCCGCAGCCGCGGGCAGACCGCCAGCAGCCGCCCCGCCAGCGCGGCGGCCTCCCCGGCCAGGTGCTCGCAGTTGTCCAGGACCAGCAGCAGCACCCGGTCGGCCAGGGCCGTCGCCAGCCGGTCCACGGGGCCCTGCCCGCCGCCCGGCCGCAGCCCGCTCTCGCGCAGCCCGAGCGCCGTCAGCACCGCCTGCGGCAGGCCGGAGCCCTCGCGCAGCGAGGCCAGTTCGACGAAGCACACGTCATCGGCGGCGGCCCCCGCCGCCTCCACCGACAGCCGGGTCTTGCCCACCCCGCCCGGGCCCACCAGCGTCACCAGCCGGGCCACCCGCAGCATCCCGGCCACCTCGGCGGCCTCACCGTCGCGGCCCACGAAGGAGGTCAGCTGGGCGGGCGGGCGGACCTGCGCGGGGGCGGGGTCGGACTCCAGCAACTCCCGGTGCAGGGAGACCAGTTCGGCCGAGGGGTCGCTGCCGAGCTGATCGGCCAGCCGGCCGCGGGTCTCCTCGTACGCGGCGAGGGCCTCCGCCTGCCCGCCCCCGGCGGCCAGGGCCCGGATCAGCAGGGCCGAGAGGCGCTCGCGCAGCGGATGGAGGCCGGTCAGCTCCCGCAGCTCCGCCACGGCCTCCCGGTGGCCGCCGAGCCGCAGCCCGGCCTCGATCCGGTCCTCGACCGCCCCGAGCCGCAGCTCCTCCAGCCGCACCCGGACCGCCCGCGCGGTGTCGCCGCCGGGCAGGTGCGCCAGGTCGGCCAGTGCCGGTCCGCGCCACAACTCCAGTGCCTCGCACAGGAGTTCACGGGCCCGCTCGGGTTCCGCGGCGGCCAGCGCGGCCCGTCCCTCGCGGGCCAGCCGCTCGAACCGGCCCGCGTCCACGTCCTGCGGGTCCACCGCCACCCGGTAGCCCGCCCCGGCCCGCTCGATCACGTCCGTCCCCAGGGCCGCGCGCAGCCGGGACACCTGGGACTGCAGCGCGTGCGCCGACAGCGAGCCGTCCGGGGCCATCTCGTCCGCCAGCCGCTCGGCCGTGACCACCTCCCGGGGGCGCACCAGCAGCAGGGTCAGCAGCGCCCGCCGGGCGGGTCCCCCGAGGGGGACCGCGGTGCCGTCGTCGTGCCGGGCCAGAGTCTCGCCGAGGATGGAGAACCGCATGCCGTGATTATCCACGGGAGTCGATCATTCGAAGATCAGCCCAGGGGGCCGAGCCAGGTGCCCCCGGAGACGTCCACGGTCTGCCCGGTCATCCACCGTCCCTGCGGCCCCGCCAGGAAGCCGACCACGTCGGCGACGTCCTCCGGCTCGCCCAGCCGCCCGAGCGCGGTGATCCCCTCCAGCGCGGCCACCACCTCCGGGACGGCCGTGTAGCCGGCGGTCATGTCGGTGCGGACGGCGCCCGGCGCGACCGTGTTCACGGTGATGCCGCGCCGCCCGAGCTCGTTGGCCAGTGAGGGGGCCATCGCCTCCAGGGCCGCCTTGGTGACGGTGTAGCCGATCTGGCTGGTCACCGCGAAGCGGCTGGCCGTCGAGCCGATGTTGACGATCCGCCCGCCGTCGTTGAGCAGCGCCAGCGCGCGCTGGATCACGAAGAACGGGGCGGTGACGTTGACCGCCAGCAGCCGGGCGAACTCCTCCTCCGTGACCTGGCCGATCGAACTGCCCGAGCCGATGCCCGCGTTGTTGACGAGGACGTCCAGCCCGCGCCCGCCCAGCCCGGCGGTCAGCCCCTCGAACAGGGCGTCCACCGCGCCCTCCTCGCCGAACCGGGCCCGCACCGCGAAGGCGAGGCCGCCCGCGTCCTCGATCCGCGCCACCGTCTCCCGGGCCGCCTCCTCGCCGCCGCCGTAGTGGACGGCCACCAGGGCGCCCTCGGCCGCCAGCCGCAGCGCCACCGCCCGGCCGATCCCCCGGGAGGCGCCCGTCACCAGTGCCGTCTTGCCGTTCAGCGTGCCCATGACCTGCTCCTCGTGCCGGGCCGGACCCTCGTGGTCCGGCGACGTGAACCACGGTCGCCCGGCCCGCTCACCGCGCGCTCACCGTGCGCTCACCGCTCCCGGTGGAGTCGTGGTGGTGCCACGGTGGCGCCTGCGTGGAGTCACCTTGATCAACTGGTTATTCGGGGCTACCACGGGAAACATCTGCCCGGATTCGAGGGTTTTTGGCGCCATCCGGGCGCCTGAGTGACATCAGGAAGTGTGCTCTCGTGGCTCCCTATAGCGCCACTCGTGTGCCATAGTGGTGCCATCGATCGGGCCGGTGCCGTACGGGACCGCCCCCTTTCTCCGCCGCTTGCTCTCCTTGCTCGCCGCACCCCGACGGGAGTCTGTTTCGCCATGGCCACCTTCCTCTACAAGACGGGCCGCTTCGCCTTCCGGCGGCGGGGTCTGGTGACCCTGCTGTGGCTCGCCGTCCTGGTCGCCGTCGGTCTCGCGGCCTCCACCGCCCCGCCCCCGCCCGCCGACACGTTCTCCATGCCGGGCACGGAATCCCAGCGGGCCTTCGACGTGCTCAAGGAGAAGTTCCCGGCCGCGAGCGCGGACGGTGCCACCGCCCGCGTGGTGGTCCGGGCGCCGGCCGGACAGAAGCTCTCCGACCCGGCCCAGAAGGCCAAGGTCGAGGGCCTCGTCGCCGCCCTCGCCAAGGCCCCCGACGTGGTCTCGGCCTCTGACCCCTTCACCACCGGCACCGTCAGCAAGGACGGCACCACGGCCTACGCCGTGGCCGGGTACAAGGTGTCCGCCCTCAAGCTGACCGACGCGGCGCACGACGGACTCGACGCCGTACTGGAGAAGGGCCGGGCCGACGGCCTGACCGTCGAGGCCGGCGGTGACGCCGTCAAGGTCGAGGCGCCCATGGGCGGTGCCGAGGGCATCGGCATCCTCGTCTCCGCCGTGGTCCTGCTGCTCACCTTCGGCTCCCTGGTCGCCGCCGGCATGCCGCTGCTCACCGCCGTGATCGGCGTCGCCGTCGGCAGCGCCGCCGTCACCGCCCTCGGCAGCACCCTCGGCCTGTCCGCCACCACGGCCACGCTGGCCATGATGATCGGCCTCGCGGTCGGCATCGACTACGCCCTCTTCATCATCTCCCGCTACCGCGCCGAGGTGTCCGAGGGCCGCGACCGCGCCGACGCCGCCGGCCGCGCCGTCGGGACCGCCGGCTCGGCCGTGGTCTTCGCCGGCCTCACCGTCATCATCGCCCTGGCCGGACTCGCCGTCGTCAACGTCCCGATGCTCACCAAGATGGGCCTCACCGCCGCCGGCACCGTGGCGATCGCCGTGCTCATCGCGGTCACCCTCGTCCCCGCGCTCCTCGGCTTCGTACCCGTCAAGGTCATGCCCCGCCTGGAGCGCAAGGTCATCTACGGCAAGCCGCTCACCCCGCGCCTCCAGCGCCGGGCCGACAAGCTCGCGGCCCGCACCAAGCCCAACCTCGGCACCCGCTGGGCGCGGTTCGTCGTACGCCGCCCCCTGCTGGTCCTCGCCGTCGGCGTCCTCGGCCTCGGCGCCCTCGCCGTGCCCGCCGCCAGCCTCCAGCTCGGCCTGCCGGGCGAGGGCACCATGGCGCCGGACACCACCCAGCGCAAGGCCTACGACATGCTGTCCGAGTCCTTCGGGCCCGGCTTCAACGGCCCGCTGACCGTCACCGTCCAGGCCAAGGACGCGGCCGCCGCGGCCGGCGCCGTCGGCAAGGAGCTCGCACAGGTCCCGGGCGTCGCCACGGTGACCCCCGCGACGCCGAACGCCGCCGGGGACACCGCCGTCCTGAGTGTCGTCCCGTCCTCCGGTCCCACCGAGCACCGCACCGAGGAACTGGTCGCCGCCATCCGCTCCAGGGCGGGCGCCATCGGGGCGGACACCGGGGCCACGATCCTGGTCACCGGCCAGACCGCCCTGTTCATCGACTTCTCCCGGACCCTCGACGACGCGATGCTGCCCTACCTGGGCCTGGTCGTCGGCCTCGCCTTCCTGCTCCTGGTCCTGATCTTCCGTTCGCTGCTCGTCCCGCTCAAGGCGGCCCTCGGCTTCCTCCTGTCGGTCTCCGCCGCCCTCGGCGCGGTCGTGGCCGTCTTCCAGTGGGGCTGGCTCGCCGACGTCCTCGGCATCGAGCAGCCCGGCCCGGTCATGAGCACCCTCCCGATCTTCATGATCGGCGTGGTGTTCGGCCTCGCGATGGACTACGAGGTCTTCCTCGTGACCCGGATGCGCGAGGCGTACGTCCACGGCGCCCCGCCCACCGAGGCCGTCGTCACCGGGTTCCGCTACGGCGGACGGGTCGTCAGCGCCGCCGCGATCATCATGACCAGCGTCTTCTCCGGCTTCATCCTGGAGACGAACGACTTCGTGAAGATGGTCGGCTTCAGCCTCGCCACCGCCGTCCTCTTCGACGCCTTCGTGGTCCGCATGGCCCTGGTCCCGGCCCTGTTCACGCTCCTCGGCAAGTCCGCCTGGTGGCTGCCGCGCTGGCTCGACCGGGTGCTGCCGAACATGGACGTCGAGGGCGAGAAGCTGAACCGGTCGCACTCCGTCCCCGTCGCCCAGGGCGGCCCGGCCCCGCAGCCCGCCCGCGAGCGCGAGGCCGCGCACGACTACTCCGCCTGACCCGCGCACCCGCACCGCCCACGCGCCCGTACACCGGGGGATCCGACCCCCGGCGTACGGGCCGCGGCGTGAAAAGCCCTGGCCCCGGGCCTGCGCCGCCGCCTAGGCTCCCGGGCGTCCGTACCCCCGCCCCACCCCGAGGAGCCCCATGGCAGCCGGTGCGAAGATGCACGCCGACGAGGCCGACACCGACGAGGCCCTGGTCGGCGCGCTGATCCGCGCCCGGTTCCCCCGGTGGGCGGGGCTGCCCGTCACCCGGGTCGACTCCGCCGGCACGGACAACGCCATGTACCGGCTGGGCGACGCCATGGTGGTGCGCCTGCCCCGGATCGAGGGCGCCGCCGCCGACGTGGCCAAGGAGCACCGCTGGCTGCCGCGCCTCGCGCCGCACCTGCCGCTGGCCGTGCCGGAGCCGCTGGGCCGGGGCTCCGCCGGCGAGGGCTTCCCGTACCCGTGGTCGGTGTACCGCTGGCTGGAGGGGGAGAACCTCTTCGACGGGCCCGTCACCGACCTCCACGACACCGCCGTCCGGCTCGGCCGCTTCGTGGCGGCCCTGCGGGGCGCCGACGCCGCCGGCGCGCCGGCGTCCTTCCGCGGCGGACCGGTCGCCACCCGCGACGAGGGCGTCCGTGCCGCGATCCGCGACCTCGGCGCCGACGGGACGCACGACGCGGACGCGGCGACCGCCCTGTGGGAGGAGACCCTCGCCCTCCCGCAGTGGCGGGGCGCCCCCGTCTGGCTCCACGGCGACCTCCTTCCGGGCAACCTGCTGGCCCGGGACGGCCGGCTGGCGGCCGTCATCGACTTCGGCGGGCTGGGCGCCGGTGACCCCGCCTGCGACACGATGGCCGCCTGGACCCTCCTGACGGCGGGCACCCGCGGCGCGTTCCGCGAGGCGGCCGGGGCGGACGAGGCCACCTGGGCGCGCGGGCGGGGCTGGGCCCTGTGCTTCGGCCTCACCGCCGAGCACTACTACCGGGAGACCAACCCCGTCCTGGCCGCCGTCGCGCACCGCACGACGGCGGAGGTCCTCGCCGAGTACCGCCGCGACGGCTGAGCGGGCCCCGCGCGCACCAGCCCCGCGCACCAGCCCCGCGCGCCCGCCCCGCGCGCACGCCTCAGTAGCGCTGCGCGCCCTTCTCCGTGTCGAACGTGTAGAACCTGTGGTGGTCGAGCATGTCGGCCGGGGTCACGTTGTTCCACGGGCTCAGCACGGACCGCAGGTCGACCACGTTCGGCGTCCGGCCGGCGGGCAGGTAGCCCGACTTCGGGTTCTTCGCCTGCCACTCCGCCCACAGCTTGTCGATGAAGGCGTGGTGCAGCCAGAACACCGGGTCGTTGGGGGAGGCCGCGGAGGTCATCTGGCCGCCGACCCACATGTGCACCCGGTTGTGCAGGTTGACGCCCCGCCAGCCCTCCAGGGCGTTGCGGAAGCCGCCGGAGGCGCTGTTCCAGGGGGCGGTGTCGTACACCGGTATGGCGATCACGGAGTCCACGTCCGCCCGCGTCGGCAGCTGCGGGGTCCCCGAGCCCAGGCCGCGCCGCAGGTAGGTGCGGCGGTCCACGCCCACCGACAGCACCCACTTGCCGTTCTGCGCGCCGAAGGGGCCGTCGAGCACCTGGCCGTCGCGCCCCCGGCGGGTGCCGCCCATGAAGTCCGAGGCCCACAGGGAGGCGTCGGCCGTGCGGTCCTGCGTCCAGTCCCAGTAGGGGAGCGAGACGTTCCGGTCGATCCGCTGGAGCGCCGCCTCGAAGTCCAGCAGGAACCGGCGGTGCCAGGGCAGGAAGGACGGGGAGCGGTGGCCCACCCGGTCCCCGAAGTCGGAGTCGTTCAGCAGGTACCAGTTGTGGGCGTTGACGTAGCGGTCGTAGACCCCCGTCCGCTTCAGCTCGAGCACCGCGTTGACGAAGGCCCGCTTCTCGTCCGGGGTGAGGGTGGCCTGGTTCTTGCGGACGGTCACAGCTTGGCTTCCTTGGCGATGAAGGGGACGAGGTCGGCGCCCTGGAGCTCGCGGACGGCGGCGCGGGCGGCCGAGATGGGGTCCGGGAAGGTCTGGTAGTGGTTGACGACGGTGACCCAGGTGCCGTCGGCGTTGGGCATGATGTGCAGGTCGTTGCCGTCGATCTTGACGACGGGCATCGGCATGCCGTGGTGGCCGCCGGGGCCCACGGTGATCTGGATGCGGTGGCCCTCGAACGTCTCGTCGATGGTGCCGGTCGGTATGGACATCGGCGCGCCCGACGCCGCCGCCTTCCCGGACGGGCCGGCCGCCGGGGCGGCGGGGTCCTTCTTGGACGAGCAGGCGGCCAGTCCCAGGGCTGCGGCGGCACCGGCGCTGAGCCCCAGCGCCTGCCGTCGAGTGATCATGTTCATGGCTTGAATTGGTATCAGAGACGCCTGAACGGCCGATCGGTGCCCCGCGCATCCACTTCTCTCGCGGGGCGTTCCTCAGGCCTGGCGCGTCCAGCGCTGCGAGGCGTCGCCGTCGCAGGCGGAGGTCGCCAGGCCGCCGCCGAAGCCCAGGTCGAGGCAGTACCCGGCGGTGTCGCGCAGGCTGCCGTTCGCCCCCGCGCGCCACAGCCGGCCGATGTCCTGGGCGCAGTCGCCCACGAACACCGCCTGGTTGGGGCCGTTGGAGTACAGGCACTGGCCGCTCTGCTCGTTGACCAGTTTGAAGCTGCCGTCCGGGCGGGAGCGCACGGCCCACCGCGCGGAGCCGTTCCCGCAGTCGCCGGAGTCCGAGGAGCCGAAGACCTGGACGACGCACTCGCCGTTGTTCCCGTTGCGGTAGCGCCCGGCCCCGGCGGGCGCGGGCGGGGGCGGCGGGGCGGCCGTCGCGGGCCCGCCGCCGCCCGAGGGGTTCGACCCGCCCGCGGAGTTGCCCGCGCCGTTGCCCGTACCGGGAGCCGGACCGGTGCCCGTCCCGGGTCCCGTCCCCGTCCCGGGACCGGTGCCGGTGCCGCCGGCGCCCTGGGGGGCGCCCGCCGCGCCCTGCCCCGTACCGGCGGGGGCCTGTCCGGCGCCGGGGGAGGGCGCGCCCGCCTGCGACGGCGCGCCCGAGGGGGCGGAGGCGGAGGGCGAGGGGGCCGACGGGGACGGGGCCGGGGACGAGGCGCCGCCGGGCGGCGCGGACGGGGCGGGTCCGCTCTCCCGGGGCGTGGCCCCGGCCTCCGCCTTCGTCTGCGGGGAGGAGCCGAACGGCAGGTTCTGGATGGCGAGCGTCGTACCGCTCGCGACCACGACCACGGGGAGGACGGCGAGCAGCACCCGGGCGCGCCGGCCCCGCCCGGCCGGCTCGGCCGGTCCCGTCGGCGAGGGAGCGTCCCCGGGCGCCGCGCCCGCCGGGCCGTCGGCCTTCCCGGCACCGTCCCCGGCGTCCTCCCCGCCGTCCTTCCCGCCCAGCGGCAGGGTCGGCAGGTCGATCTCCTGCACCCGCGCCGCGAACGCGGCCCGCTCCGCCAGCCGCTCGGTGACGCCCTCCGGCCACAGGGGGCCCTCGTCCGGGACGTGCCGGGAGGCCCGTTCGAGGAGTTCGGCGGCGCCGGGCCGGTCCGCGGGATCCTTGGCGAGGCAGGCCCCGACCAGCTCGGCGAGTTCCGCGTCCAGCTCCCGCAGCGGCTCCAGGCCGGGCTCCTCGTGCACGATCCGGTACAGCACCCCGTGCCCGGACTCGTCGCCGAACGGCGGCTGCCCGCAGGCCGCGTACGCGAGGACGGACCCCAGCGCGAACACGTCGGTGGCGCCGCTCAGGGCCCGCGCCCCGGAGGCCTGCTCGGGCGCCATGTACGCGGGCGTGCCCACGACCATGCCGGTGAGGGTCAGCCGGCTCTGCTCGGCGGCCCGGGCGACGCCGAAGTCGATGAGGGTGAGCCCGTCCAGGGTCAGCATGACGTTGGACGGCTTCAGGTCCCGGTGCACCATGTCCAGGGCGTGCACCGGCGCCAGGCCCGCGGCCGCCTCCCGCAGCAGCCGCCACAGCGAGGGCGCGGGCAGCGGCCCGCCGTGCGCCTCCACGGCCTCGCGGAGGGTGAGCCCGGGTATGTAGGCGGTGGCGAACCACGGGGGCCGCGCGGTGCGGTCGCTCGCGAGCAGCGGCGCGGTAGCCTCGGCGGGCAGCCGGGCGAGGTTGTCCAGTTCGTGCCCGAACCGCCGTACGAAGTCCTCGTCCTCGCCGACCACGGAGGCCAGCAGCTGCTTGACCGCGACGTACCGGCCCTCCGAGACCCCCAGGAACACCCGGCCCATGCCCCCGGCCCCGAGCCGGCCGGCCAGCGCGATCGCCCCGATCCGGCGCGGGTCGTCCGCCTCCAGCGGCTCGGCCCCGCTCCCGTCCAGCTCCACCACGTCAGCCCCAATGGGATCGAGATCAGTTCCCGGAAAAGTACCTGACACCCCCACCGGGGCGACAGGCGCTCCCCCGCCTACTCCGCCTGGCGCTCCGCCGTCTACTCCCGCCCGGCGCACGGCCGTTGGCCCCGCGCCGGGGGCGCGCACCGGCCGGTGCGCGTATGCGCGCCGGTGCCGGGGACCTGACCGGTGACAGTCCCGCCCGACCGCCGTCAGCCCGACCGGGAGCCCCGCCATGCGCTGTCGCCCTCCGCGCCCCCTCCGCGCCGCCCTCCTCCTCCTCCTGCCGCTGTTCGCCCCGGCCCTGTCCGCCCCGGCCGCCCACGCCGCCGAGGCGCCGCCCCTGCGCGTCGTCACCTACAACATCTGCGGCAACATGTGCGGCGCCGCCCCGTACGACAACGGCAAACGCCTCGACAGCGTGGTGGCCCAGGCGTCGGCCTCCGGCTGGAACGCCGACCGGCTCTTCCTCCAGGAGGTGTGCGAGCCGCAGTACGACGCGATCCTCGCCCGGCTGGCCCCGTCGGGCTTCCACGGGCACTACGGCCCCACCCTCTCCGGCCTGCCGAAGGTCTGCGGCGGCCACCCCTACGGGAACGCCGTCCTGGTGCGGGGGACGGTCGACGCCACGGCCGACCTGGACCTGACCGTCGGCGGGGAGTCCGAGCCGATCCGCGTGCCCTGCGTACGGGCCGCGGTGAACGGCCTCACCAGCTGGTCCTGCTCCGTGCACCTCTACTGGGACGACGGCACCCGAGGCGCCCCGGAGGCGCGCCGGCTCGCCGAGCGGGCCGCGGCCTGGCGGGACGAGGGGATCCCGGTCCTGCTGGCCGGGGACTTCAACCACTCGCCCCACACGGACTCCACGGCCCCCTTCTACGACGCCGGCTTCGTCGAGGCCGACCCCGCGAACACGCCCACCTTCAACGAGAAGAAGATCGACTACGTGTTCTTCGGCCTCCCCGACCTCACCTGGCGCGAGGCCGAGGTCCTCCCGCTCGACCCGGCCGTCTCCGACCACCGCATGCTGCGCGCCGTCGGCGGCAGGGCCTGACCGACGGGAACCGCCCCGAACGGCCGGGAACCGCCCCGGAACGGCCGGGGGCGGGCCCGCAACGGCCGGGGGCGGGCCCGGTACCGCCGCCGCGGTACCGGACCCGCCCCCGGGGCGTGCCGTATCAGGCGGCCCTGGACGCCTCCTCCGCGTGGCGGCCCAGCTCCCGCTCGGTGCGCCGCAGCACGATCGAGTCGGCGATCTCACCGCTGCGGATGGCGATGTTCGACAGCAGCGCCGAGGTCAGGCCGTGGCTGTGCTCGGTGCCGCCCTGGAGGTAGACCCCGCAGCTCAGCCCCGAGGTGGCGACGAGCCGGTAGTCGCGCTCCACCCGGTGGCGGCCCGCCGCGTCGCGCTGGAAGTGCCGGTCGAAGTCCTCGCCGAGCAGCCGGGCCGGGTCCAGACCGTCGTAGCCGCTGGCGAACACCAGCGCGTCGACGGCCAGTTCCTCCCGGCTGTCGTCGAGCAGCGAGCGCAGGACCAGCCGCGCCCCGTCGGCGGACCCCTCGACCGCGTCGACCCGGGTGAGGTTGCGGAAGTGCAGCCGCTGGACCCCGCGCACCTGCTCGTCGTACGAGCGCTGGTACAGGGAGCGGATGACGTCGGCGTCGACCACCGAGTAGTTGGTGTTGCGGTGGTAGCGCCAGAACGCGTCCCGCGCCCCCTGCGTGCCGAAGTAGTACTCGTCGACGGTGTCGGGGTCGAACACCTGGTTGGCGAAGGGGGTGTCGTCGGCGACGGAGTAGCCGTACGAGGGGATGACCGCGGACACCTCGGCGTGCGGCAGCGAGTCGTAGAGGAACCGGGTGACCTCGGCCGCGCTCTGCCCGGCGCCGACCACCACCACGCGCTTGAGGTCGCGCGGGTCCTGGGCGTTGAACCGGCTCAGGAACTCCGAGCTGTGCCACACCCGCTCGCCGGCGCTCACGCCCTCCGGCAGGCGCGGCACCAGCCCCGTCGAGACGACCACGTTGCGGGCGGTGACCGTGCTGACGGTGCCGCCGGAGCGGACCTCCACCTCCAGCAGGTCGGGGGTGCGGGCCCCGGGCCCGGTGACGGGGCGGATCGAGGTGACCTCGGCCCCGTAGGTGACCTGGTCGCTCAGGCCCGCGGCCGCCCACTCCAGGTACTGGTGGAATTCCTGCCGGGTCGGGATGAAGCTCTGGTTGTTGACGAACTGCACCAGCCGGTTCGAGGCGTGCAGGTACGAGACGAAGCTGAACCGGGACATCGGGTTCCTGAAGGTCGCCAGGTCCTTGAGGAACGAGATCTGCATGGTCGCCGACGGGAGCAGCATGTTCCGGTGCCAGCCGAACGTGGGCTGCCGCTCGAAGAAATGGGACTTGACCGGGTGCTGAGGAGCGCCCGCTCCATGCTCCTTCAAGGCGATCGCGAGTGACATGTTCGACGGGCCGAACCCGATGCCGACCACGTCGTAGATCTCTTGGTCGCGCCTGCCCGTTATGCCCATAGGATTTCTCCCCCTTGCGTCTGGAAAACTCGGCCGGTGGCCCGAGAGACCTTTCAGAAGTGTTGCCCGGAGGGTGCTCCGAGGCAACTCGAAAACTGCATGAAGAGCATGCGAAGACTTATCGGGAGCTGCTGCACCGGGAATCATTGTCCTGTCGCCGGGACGCCGGTATGGTCGGCGCAGATTTCAGGAGCCAATTGTCGAAAGGGGGAATCCCGGTGTTCGTCCCCAGCTTTTACCGTGAACCGGACAGTTCGTGGATGATCGACCTGATCCGCGGTAATCCGATGGCGCTCGCGGTGGCCAACGGCAGCCCCGAGGACGGTCCGTTCGCCACGCACCTCCCGGTCATCCTCGATCCCGAGAGCTCCGGCGAGAGCTCCGGCGGAGCCGCCGGCGAGCTGCCGGGGACCGTGCTGCTCGGCCACATGAACCGGGCGAACCCGCACTGGGACGCCCTGGAGACGGGCGGCCTCCTGCTGCTGACCTTCACCGGCCCGCACTCCTACGTGTCGCCCACCGTCTACGCGAAGAGCCCGGCCGCTCCGACCTGGAACTTCACCTCGGTGCACGTCCGCGGCATCGTGGAGAAGATCGAGTCCGTCGAGGAGACGCTGGAGGTGGTGCAGTCCACCGTGCGCGCCTTCGAGGGGGCGTTCGGCGAGGGCTGGGACATGACCGGGTCGCTCGACTACTTCCGGAAGATCGTCCCCGACGTGGGCGCCTTCCGGTTCACGGTGACCGGAGCCGAGGGCATGTTCAAGCTCAGCCAGGAGCAGCCCGAGGAGGTCCGCGACCGGGTGCGCGAGTCGTTCGGGCAGAGCGGGTGCACGTACAAGCGGGAGACCGCCGGACTGATGAGCCGGCTGCCCTGACCCGCCCGTGCCCCGGCCCGCCCGCCGCCGGCCGCGCCGGGGCCGGGCACCCGCGCCGGGGCCTCAGGCGCTGACGGCCTCCTTGTGCTCCTCCCGCTCGCCGCGGTCCTCCAGCGCGTTCGCCGCCGCGCTGTCCAGGGTGGTCATCACCCACTGCTCGAAGTCGACGCCCTCCTGTTCGGCGGCCTTGTGCCAGCGCTGCACGCGGCTGCCCGGGACCTCCAGGCGCCGGCTCGGCTCCAGCGGAGGGCGGGCCGGCTCCCCGCCGCCCTGGCGCGCGGCGCGCAGGGCGGCGCGCAGCTGCTTGGTGGTCCACTGCCGCCGCTCGGCCCGGTCCAGCCAGACCTCCTGCTCCCCGGTCGGCATGGAGGCCAGCTCGGCGTGGTGCTGGAAGCTCAGGGCGGACCGGCGCCGGGCCAGGTCGAAGCGTCTGGAGACCCACGCGTAGTTGCGCAGGGTCTGGTACGAGAGCCCGGCGGCGCGGATCCCGCGCTGGTACCGGTCGGTGTAGTGGTCCTTGCCGTACTTGAGCCAGTCGCCCAGCCACCAGCAGGACGAGTCGAGGACGCCGACGAGCTGGTGCCCGGCCCGCTCCCACTCGTCGTAGGCCATCTGCGGCGGCATCTGCAGGCCCACCTTGGTCGTCAGCACCTGGCCCCTGCGCGGGCCGGTCCCCGCGGTCTGCGGCTGCCACGTCGGGGGCCCCGGGGGGCCGGCTGCCGGGCCGCCCTGCGACGCCGCGGTGTGACCGTCCTGACGTGCCATCGTGCCTCCAGGAGAAGGGGCGTACACAACCGGCGAGAACTGTTGCGGGGCGGGCTGGAGCGTTGCCGGAGCAGCGTTCGAACGGCCGCGCGCCGAGAAGCGCAGGGGCTGTCCCGTCGACGGGACGGCCCCTTCCGCCGTTCCGGGTGCAATTCGGCCTCCCGTTGCGTCTGGAATTCGGCCTCCAGGACCTCGAAAAGAACCTATGGGCAGGTATTTTTTGGCCAGATGAATTTCCGGAGAGGGGTATGAGGATGCGGAAAAGACCGAGAACCGGAGTGATCGCCGCGGCGGCGGTCGTGCTCATGGCCACCGCTTTCACGGGCCCCGCCCGGGCGGCCTGGGAGAAGCCCCGTCCGGTGGCCGCCCACCAGGCGACGCAGCGCGCGGTCGAGGCGGCCGTCGCGGCCGGCGTCCCCGGCGTCGCGGCCGAGGCGAGGGACGCCGCGGGCGTCTGGAAGACGGCGGCGGGCGTGGCGGACCGGACGACGGGGGCCCCGCGCACCAAGAACGACAGGTTCCGCATCGGCGGGATGACCAACACCTTCGTGGCCACGGTCCTCCTCCAGATGGAGGCCGAGGGCAGGCTGAGCCTCGACGACAGCGTGGACCGCTACCTGCCCGGCCTGGTCACGGGCAACGGCAACGACGGCCGCGCGATCACCGTGCGCCAGCTCCTCAACCACACCAGCGGGCTCTTCGACTACTTCGCCGACCCGCAGTACGCGGCGACGTACCTGACGGGCCAGGCGTACCTCGACCACCGCTTCGACACCGTCACGGCCGAGCAGCGCGTGAAGGTGGCCCTCGCCCACGAGCCGCCCTTCCGGCCCGGCGTGCGGCACTGGTACTCCAACACCAACGACGTACTGGCCGCCATGGTCCTGGAGAAGGCCGCCGGGAAGCCGTACGCGTACGAGGTGCGCAAGCGCGTCATCGAGCCCCTGGAGCTCAAGTCCACCTCCAACCCCGGCACCGCCGTCGGCCTGCCCCAGCCGAGCGGCCGCGGCTACTCCCGGCTGTTCGCCGCCCAGCCCGACCGGATCGACGACGTCACCGAGGCGAACCCGTCGCAGAGCTGGGGCAACGCCGACCTCATCTCCAGCACGGCCGACCTCAACCGGTTCTACGAGGCCCTGATGGGCGGCCGACTGCTGCCGCCGAAGCAGCTGGCGGAGATGAAGACGACCGTGGACAACCCGGACTGGCCGGGCTCCTCCTACGGCCTGGGCATCGAACGGCTCACGCTCGGCTGCGGCACCGTCCTCTGGTACCACGACGGGGGCGCCCTGGGCTGGATCTCCCTGGCCGCCTTCACCGAGGACGCCCGCCACCAGCTCACCTTCAGCTACAACGCGAACTGGGGGGCGGAGACCATCCTCCCCCTGGTCAACGCCGAGTTCTGCCCCCAGACGCCCTGACGCCCGGGCCGTCCGCGGAAGCGACGGCCCAGGGCACCGCCGACCCGGCCGCCACCGGACGGGCGGTGCCCGCCGTCAGCTCGTTGAACCGGCACAGGAGCTGGTTCTGCTCCTGCTGGAGCCGCTCGATGCGGCCCTGGAGCCGGGCGATCTCCTCGAAGAGGGGCAGCACCGACCCCTCGGCCTCCACCGCCGCCGGCCCGGTCCGCGGCGCGGCCGCCGGGAGCGCGCCCGGCGCCGTGACCAGGGCCGGGTCATGGTGGAGGATGGCCTGCATCAGCCCGCGCAGGACGGGGCCCGGCTCCACGCCGAGGTCGTGCACCATGCGGTTGCGCGCCCGCTCGTACACGCCGAGCGCCTCCGCCTGCCGGCCGCAGCGGTAGTAGGCGACCATCAGCAGGTCGTAGAACCTCTCCCGCATCGGGTGGTCCGTGGTGAGCACCATCAGCTCGCCGGTGATCTCACCGTGCCGCCCGGCGCGCAGGTACGCGTCGTACATCGTCTCCAGCGCGGTCAGCCGGTGCTCCTCCAGCTGGGCGGCCCGGCCCGCGCAGATCCCGCCCAGCACACTGCCCTCCAGGGCCGGGCCGCGCCACAGCGACAGGGCCCGGCGCAGCAGTTCGCCGGCCTGCCCCGGATCCTCGGGCAGGATCCGCCGCGCCGTGTCGGTGAGCTGCTGGAAGCGGGCGGCGTCCGTCTCCACGGGGGAGGGCCGCAGGGTGTAGCCCCGCGAGGTGGTCGTGATCCACGGCGGGTACGCCCGCGCCCGCCCGGCGGCGCGGCCGCCGTCCGGGCCGGACAGCAGCCGGCGCAGCCGGCCCACGTGCACCTGGAGCGCGTTCGCCGCGTTCGCGGGCGGCTGCTCGCCCCACAGCTCGTCGACGAGCTGCCGCACGGAGACGCTCTGCCCGGCCTTCACCACCAGGCACCCCAGCAGCGCGCGCTGCTTGGCACCCGTGGGAAGGAGGTGCAGGCCCGCCTCGTCGTCGCGCGCCTCCACCAGACCGAGAATGCGGAACTGCATGTCTTCTCCTCGCACGGACCGGCAACGCAAGGGTCAGGACGACCGCGCCGCGCCCGCCGCGTCGAGCGCCGCGGTCGCGTCCCGTTCGATCCGCCGCAGCAGCGGCCGGGGATCGTCCTGGAAGTAGAAGTGGCCGCCGTCGAGGACCCGCAGGCCCAGGAAGCGCTCGGTGTGCGCCGCCCAGCCGGCCATCCGTTCCGCCGAGGCGTGCCGGTCGCCGGCGCCCGCGTACGCGGACAGCGCCACCGGCAGCGGACCGGCCCCCGGAGCCGGCCGCCACTCCTCCACCAGGCGCAGGTCGGCCCGGATGACCGGCTCGAACACGGACCACAGCTCGGGGTCGTCGAAGATCCCGTCGGGCGTGCCGCCCAGCAGGTTCAACGCTCTGCGCAACTCGGCGTCGGGCAGCTCGTGGTACGGCTCCGCGGGCCCCGCCGGCTGCGGCGCGGTGCGTGCCGAGACCCCGATCCACACGGGCAGCGGCAGGCCCCGGGCGGCGGCCCGCCGGGTCATCTCGTAAGCGACGAGAGCACCCATGCTGTGGCCGAAAAGGGCATACGGGCACGTGAGTTCGGCCTCGACTGAGCTCAGCAGGAAGTCGGCGAGCCGGGCCGCGTCCGTGAACGGCGGCTGGTCGAGGAGGAAGCCGTGCCCCGGGGCGTCGAGCAGCCGCACGTCCCAGGTGTCCGGCAGCCCAGCGGGCCAGTGCCGGTACGGCAGGTGCGATCCGCCCGCGTGGTGCAGGACGAACAAGCGCAAGGCAGGACGTGTGCTGTCCATCTCTCTCCCTCGGATCGGGCCGCGCACCCTCGCACCATAGAGCCGCCCCCGGCCGGCGGCGCGCACGCATCAGGTGACCTGTGCCGAGGGTCTGGCGGGGCTCCAACGATCCTCAGGCGGCGCCGCGCGTACGCCCCGCCCCGGCCCCCGGCGGGCTCGCGAGCGGGACTCGACCGTGTCTCAAAAGGGCCGTGGGTACAGTGGGCGCCGAGCCGGGCCGGTCACCCGGGCAGCCCAGCCCGGACGACCCGCGATCCGGCCCGCCAGGCCGGGCACCGCACCACCGCTCGAACCGGGGCGCCCGCACCCGCCGCACGACGCCGATCGGCGCCCGGCGGTCCCGCGCCCCGCTTCCCCTGCCGGCCCCGGCGATCCACCTTCCCGGTCACCCCAATGACAGTTAAGGAAGTGTCACGTGAGCACGAACCCCTTCGACGACGGGGACGGTCGCTTCCACGTCCTGGCCAACGACGAGGACCAGCACTCCCTGTGGCCCGTGTTCGCCGACGTGCCCGCCGGCTGGCGGGTCGTCTTCGGCGAGGCGGACCGGGCCGCGTGCCTGGAGTACGTCGAGCGGAACTGGACCGACCTGCGCCCCCGGAGCCTGCGCGAGGCGATGGCCTCCGACTGACGCCGCCGCCCGCCGCCACGGGCCCGCACCACCGCGTCCCGCCGGCGCTCGCTCGGACGAGTGGCCGGCCGGCGCGCAGGCAGACACTCTGAGTTGGGGGATGAAGATGGTCAGCGGCGCTGCGAGAACCGCGGGCGGGCACCGGGCCCGGCCGGCCGGCACCGGCGGCGAGGCGGTGCGGGGCGACGTGGTCCTGTCCTTCGTGGGACCACAGGCCGAGGTGCGCAAGTCGGGGATGATCCTCCCGGCGAACCTGCCGGAGCGGTCCTGGGAGCAGATCGGGACCAACCTGCGCGAGCTCGGGAACTCCTCCGCCTGGTGGCTCGCCGACTGGCTCCGCTTCGGCGAGGCCACCTACGGGTGGCGCCGCTACAAGGAGGCGATCGAGCGCACCGGGCTCGACTACCAGACCCTGCGCAACTACGCCTGGGTGGCCCGCCGGTTCGACCACCACCGCAGGCGCGACGGCCTCAGCTTCGCCCACCACGCCGAGGTGGCCCGCCTGGCCCCGCCCGAGCAGGACTACTGGCTGCGCAAGGCCGAACAGCAGAAGTGGTCGCGCAACGAACTGCGCAGGGCCGTCCGCGCCAGCCTGGCCGTGCAGAACGACACGGCGGCCCTCCCCGAGGGCACGGCCGGCGAGGAGCCCGGGGTGTCCCGGCTGCCCGGAGCCGCCGGCACCGGCCGGAGCCGCCCGGTCACGAAGCTCACCATCGAGCTCTCCGCCGACCAGCTGGACCACCTCTCGCAGGCGGCCGCCGCCCACGGCCTGCCCGTGGACAAGTGGGTGGCCCGGCTCCTGGAGACCGCCGACCGGAAGACCGCCTAGCGGCGCACCGCCGACCGCGCGGGGCGATCCCGTGGCGCGCCGGCGGCCGTCCCGCCGGACACCTCTCACACCGGAGCCAGTTGATGATCCTTCAGGGAAAGCGGGTCGCCCTGCCCTCGGCGCCCGTCGTCCACCGACAGTTCGAGGCGCACGCCCGGGCCACCCCCGACGCCGTCGCCGTCTCCTGCGCCGGCCGGCGGACGACCTACGCGGAGCTGGACGCGCGGGCGAACCGGTTCGCGCGGTACCTCACCGCACGCGGAGCCGGCCGGGGCGCCAAGGTCGGCGTGTGCCTGGACTACTCCGCCGACCTGCTCGTGGCCATCCTCGGCACGCTGAAGGCGGGCGCCGCCTACGTCCCCTTCGACCCGGCCTACCCGCCGGCCCGGCTGGGGCTGCTGCTGGACCGGGTCCCCGGCCTCGCCCTGATCGTCGCCTCCCCGGCGACCTCCGGGCTGATCGGGTCCGCGCCCGTGGACGTCGTCGGCTTCGAGGAGCTGTCCGGGCAGCTGGACGCCCTCCCGGCGACCGCTCCCGCCGTCGAGGTCACGGGCGACGACCTGTGCTACGCGGTCTTCACCTCCGGCTCCACCGGTACGCCGAAGCTGACCGCCGTCCGGCACGCGGGCTGGTTCAACCTGATGAACTGGCTGAGGCTCGAATACGGCCTGGACCGGGGCTCGCACAACCTGGTCGTCAGCGCCTTCGGCTTCGACCTCTCCCAGCGGGCCCTGATGACCCCGCTGTTCTGCGGCGCCACCCAGCACCTCATGGCCAGCCGGAACTTCGACCCCATGCTGGCCTACCGGACGCTGAACGAGAACGACGTCCGCACCGTGCACTGCGCCTCCAGCACCCTGTACCTGCTGGTCGACTGGGAGACCGCGCGCGGCGGCGACGCCCTCACCCGCCTGGACTACGTCCTCTTCGGCGGTGAGCCCCTCAAGGCCGAGCGGCTCGCGGACTGGGCCCGGCGCGAGGGCAACGGCTGCACCCTCCTGCACCAGTACGGCGTCGCCGAGTGCACCGACGTCGCGACCTCCTTCGACCTCGCCGGATACCGGCCCGGCGAGCACGAGGTCCCGCCGGTCGGCAGGCCGGCCCACAACACGGACGTCCACCTCCTCGACGAGGGGCTGCGCCACGTCGCGCCGGGGGAGCAGGGCGAGATCTGCATCGCCGGGACCGGCGTCGGCGCCGGCTACCTGGGCGCCGACGGCCCCGAGAACCAGAAGTTCACCACGGTCGACTCCGGCGGGGTACCGCTGCGGCTCTACCGCACGGGCGACCGCGGCTACGTCAACGAGGACGGTGACCTCGTCGTCCTCGGCCGGATCGACGCACAGGTGAAGGTGCGCGGCATGCGCATCGACCCCTCCGACGTCGAACGCGCCCTCGGCCGGCTCGCCGGGGTCCGGGAGGCCGCCGTCGCGGTCACCCACGACGCCTCCGGCGACGCCGAGCTGGCCGCGTTCGTCGTCCCGGCGGGCGCCGACCTCGCCGCGGACGACCTGCGCACCCGCCTCCTGGAGACCCTGCCGCGGAACATGGTGCCGGCCCGGTTCACCAACGTCCCGCGGATCCCGCTGAGCCCGCACGGAAAGGTCGACCGCGCGGCGCTGGTCGACGCAGAAGCGAGAGGACAGTGATGATTGCCGACGGTGTGCGCGCCATCTGGTGCCGGGAGTTCGAGCGCGACGACATAGCCCCCGACGACGACTTCTTCGCCCTGGGCGGCCAGTCCCTGATCATGACCAAGATCCAGGGCGCCTACATCGAGGAACTGGGCGTCGAGGTCCCGATGGACCAGATGTTCCTCAACCCGACGGTCGCGTCGATCTCCGCCTACATCGAAGCCAACCGGTAGAGGGGGGACGCCGTGGAAGACTACGACGTCATCGTCATCGGTGCCCGCTGCGCGGGTTCGCCGACGGCCATGCTCTTCGCCCGGCAGGGCTACCGCGTCCTGCTCCTGGAGAAGGCCCGCTTCCCGCAGGACACCCTGTCCTCGCACTACATCCACATGCAGGGCGTGGCCCTCCTCAACCGGTGGGGCCTGCTGGAGCGGATCCGCGACACCGGCTGCCAGCCGATCACCCACGAACGCTACGAGGGCCCCGGCGTCCGCATCGACGGGTTCTCCCTGCCGATCGACGGCCTGACGACCACGTACGCCCCGAGGCGCTACGTGCTCGACCCGATCCTCGCCGAGGGCGCCGTGGCCGCCGGAGCGGAGTTCCGCGAGGGCTGCGCCGTGGCCGACCTGCTGTGGGAGGACGACCGGGTCACCGGGGTGCGCTACACCACCCCCGGCGGCGCCGAGGCGACCGCCCGCGCCCGCCTGGTCGTCGGCGCCGACGGCATGCGCTCGCTGGTGGCCCGCAAGGCCGGCGCCCCCTACGTCATCGAGCACCCGCGCGCGACCTGCGTCTACTACAGCTACTGGTCCGGGGTCCCCTCCAGCTTCGAGCTGTACGAGCGGCCGGGCCGCTGGGTCGCCGCCGTCCCCACCAACGACGACCTCAAGCTGATCATGACCTACTTCCCGCAGGCCGACTACAACCAGGTCCGCAAGGACGTGGAGCCGGCCTACCTGGAGGCCGTCCGCACCACCGCCCCCGACCTGTACGAGCGGATGGGCGCGGGCAGCCGCGAGGAGCAGATGTACGGCACGGGCCACCAGGAGAACTTCTTCCGCAAGGCCTACGGCCCCGGCTGGGTCCTGGTCGGCGACGCGGTCAACCACAAGGACTCCATCACCGCCCGCGGCATCACCGAGGCCTTCGTCCAGGCCCAGTCCCTCACCGGCCTCATCGGGGAGCGGCTGCACGACGAGTCCGCGCTGAAGTCCGCCCTGCGCCGCTACGAGAACAACCTGGGCAACGAGGCGCACAGCCAGTACCAGGGCGCCCTCAACGTCGCCGAGCTCAAGCCCGAGGGCCGCACCGACATGCTGCGCAAGCTGGTCGGCCACCAGGACCACATCGACCGGTACTTCTCCACGCTGTCCGGGGCGATCTCGATCGACGACTTCTACAACGAAGAACTCTTGACCTTGCTCGACCAGAGCTGAGCCGACGACCTGCTCCCTGGTTCGCCGAATTTGGAGACACAATGATCCCGTTGTCGTTCGCGCAGCGCCGGCTGTGGTTCGTGGACCGGTTCGAAGGTCCTTCGCCGACCTACAACGGCGCTTTCGCCCTGCGGCTGACCGGTGAGCTGGACGCGGACGCGCTGGAAGCGGCGCTCCGCGACGTCGTCGACCGGCACGAGGTCCTCCGCACGGTGATCGCCGAGGGCGACGACGGCATCCCGCACCAGCGGGTGCTGGCGTCCGGGGAGCGCCCGCCGGTCCTGCCGGTCCTGGACACCGCCCCGCAGGACCTGGCGGCGGCGGTGGACCGGGAGGCGAAGGCCACCTTCGACCTGGCCGCCGACGTGCCGATCCGCGCCACGCTCCTGCGGACCGGCCCGGACGCGCACACCCTCGTGCTCGTCGTGCACCACATCGCCCTGGACGGGGAGTCCCTCGGCCCGCTGCTGCGCGACCTCGCCGAGGCGTACGCGGCGCGCAAGGGGGGCTCGGCCCCGGAGTGGGAGCCGCTGCCCGTCCAGTACGCGGACTACACGCTGTGGCAGCAGGACGTGCTCGGCGACGAGTCCGACCCGGAGAGCCTGGCCGCCGGACAGCTGGCCTACTGGCGCGAGGCCCTGGCCGACATGGCGCAGCCGCTGGCCCTGCCGACGGACCGCCCGCGCCCCCAGCGCACCGGCCCCGAGGGCGGCCTGGTCCGCTTCCCGATCGAGCCCGGGCTGCTCGCCGCCGTGGAGAAGCTGGCCGCCGAGCGGGACCTCACCGTCTCCATGGTCATGCACTCGGCGCTGGCGGTGCTCCTGCACCACCTCGGCTGCGGCGACGACATACCGATCGGCGCCCCCATCGCGGGCCGCACCGACGAGGAACTGCGCGACCTCGTCGGCTTCTTCGTCAACACCTGGGTGCTGCGCGTCGACCTCTCCGGCAACCCCACCTTCCACGAGCTGCTCCAGCGGGTACGGGACCGGGCGCTCGCCGCCTACGACAACCAGGACATCCCCTTCGAGCGGCTGGTGGAACTGCTCAACCCGGACCGGTCCATCGCCTACCACCCCTTCTTCCAGGTGATGCTGGCCTGGCAGGAGCCCCTGGGGAGGCTGGAGTTCGCCGGCCTCGACGCCGAGTCGCAGACCCTGGAGACCGGCACGGCCAAGTTCGACCTGTTCTTCAACATGATCCCGGACGCCTCGGGCGGCGCGGAGGTCCGGCTGGAGTACGCCGTCGACCTGTTCGACGCCGGCACCGTCGAGACCCTCGCGGCCCGGTTCGTCCGCGTCCTGGACGCCCTCGCCGCCGACGCGGACCGCACCGTCGGCGGCGTCGACGTGCTCGACGCGGCCGAGCGCGAGCTGCTGCTCCACCGGTACAACGACACCGCCGCCGAGGTGCCCGCCGGGCTGACGGTCCCCGAGCTGTTCGAGGCGCAGGCGGCCAGGACCCCGGACGCCCCGGCGCTGGTGTGCGACGGCCGGACGCTGAGCTACCGGGAGCTCGACGAGCGGGCCGAGACCCTCGCGCGGGAGCTGAACCGGCGCGGGGCCGGACCCGAGGACCTCGTGGTGCTGGCGCTGCCGCGCACGGAGGAGCTCGTCGTCGGCCTGCTCGGCATCCTCAAGTCCGGCGCCGGCTACGTGCCGCTGGACCCCCAGTACCTCGCCGGACGGGCCCGCACCGTGCTCACCGAGGCCCGGCCCCGGTTCGTGCTGACCGACACCGCGACCGCCCGCGAGCTGCCGGAGCACGGCGTCCCGGTCGTCAACACCGACGACCGCGCCGCCTGGGCGGCCCCCGAGGGGCCGCGGGACGCGGCCGTGCGGCCCGCGCCGGACAACCTGGCGTACGTGATGTACACCTCGGGCTCCACCGGCAAGCCGAAGGGCGCCGCGATCACCCACCGCGGCGTGGTCAACGGCGTCCGGGAGCTCGTGCGCGTCCTCGACGCCCCGGCCGGCTGGAAGATGCTCTCCGGCACCTCCGTCAACTTCGACGTCTCCGTCTTCGAACTGCTGACCACCCTGTCCACCGGCGGCACCGCCGAGGTGGTCGACAACGTGCTGGCCCTCGCCGAACGGGACGCCTGGGACGGCCACGTCCTCAGCGGCGTCCCCTCGGTGCTCGGGGAGCTCGTGGGCCACCTGGACAAGGCGCCCGACGTGCGCACCGTGGTCTTCGCGGGCGACGTGCTCCCGGCCCGGCTGGTGCGCCAGGTGCGCGAGGCCCTGCCCGGCGCGCAGATCGTCAACTCCTACGGGCAGAGCGAGAGCTTCTACGCCACCGCCTTCCCCCTCGCCGCCTCCGAGGAGTGGACGCGGGGCGAGGTCGCGCCCATCGGCACCCCGCTCGGGAACATGCGCGCCTACGTGCTGGGCCCGGGCCTCGCCCCGGTCCCGCAGGGGGTCATCGGCGAGCTGTACGTGGTCGGCACCTGCCTGGGCCGCGGCTACCACGACCGCCCGGCCCTGACCGCCGAGCGGTTCGTCGCCAACCCCTTCGGCCCCGCGGGCGAGCGGATGTACCGCACGGGCGACCTGGCCCGCTGGAACGCCGACGGCCGGCTGGAGTGCGTCGGCCGCGGCGACGGCCAGGTCAAGGTGCGCGGCTTCCGCATCGAGACCGCCGAGGTCGAGGCGGCGCTCACCGCGCACCCCGGCATCAGCGAGGCCGTGGTCATCGGCCGCGAGGCGCCCACGGGCGGCAAGCGGCTCGTCGCCTACGTGGTCCACACCGGGGACGGGGCCGTCGGCGACGACGGGGCCGGCGGCATCGGCGACGTCGACGTCCAGGCCGGCGCGTCGGCCGCCGAACTGCGCAAGTTCACCGCGGCCCGGCTGCCCGACTACATGGTGCCCTCCGCCTTCGTCGCCGTCGGCCGGCTGCCGCTGGGCCCGACCGGCAAACTGGACCGCTCGGCGCTGCCCGAACCGGAGTTCCAGGGCGGCGCCTACCGCGAGCCGCGCACCGAGGCCGAGAAGATCATCACCGCGGCCTACGCGGACGTGCTCGGCGTCGACCGCGTCGGCGTCGACGACGACTTCTTCGCCGTCGGCGGCGACAGCCTGCGCTCGATCCAGGTCGTGGCCCGGGCCCGGGCCCGGGGCCTGGACCTCACCACGCGGGAGATCTTCGAGTGCCGCACGGCGGCCCGGCTGGCCGAGGCGGCCGCCGACCGCGGGGACCGGGCGCCCGTGCTCGCCGAGCTGGAGGGCGGCGGCGTCGGCCCGATGCCGCTCCAGCCGGTGGCGCGGCACGTGTTCGAGCACGGCGGCGGGCTGAACCGTTTCGCCATGTCGATCGTGCTGGAACTCCCCGAGGGCATCGACGAGGCCGGGCTGGCCGCCACCCTCGACTCCGTCCTCGACCGGCACGACCTGCTGCGCGCACGGCTCGTGCACGGCTCCGGCGAACCCTCCCTCGACGTGCGCCCGCGCGGCGCCGTCCGGGCCGCGGACCTGATCCACCGCGTCCCCGTCCCCGGCGGCTGGGAGGACCCCGAGGCGCTCCGCACGGCCAAGGCCGAACTGGAGGCCTCCGCCGGCCGGCTCGACCCCGCCGCCGGGACCATGGCGGACTTCGTCTGGTTCACCGCCGGCTCCGGCGCGGGCCGGCTCCTCGTCGTGCTCCACCACCTCGTCGTGGACGGGGTCTCCTGGCGCATCCTCATGTCGGACCTCGCCGAGGCCTGGCAGGACGTCCGCTCCGGCCGCACCCCCGAGCTGCCCGCCACCGGCACCTCCGCCCGCCGCTGGGCGGCCGCCCTGGAGGACGAGGCCTTCTCCCCGGAGCGGGAGGCGGAGCTCGACCACTGGCGCGACGTCCTGGAATCGCCCAACCTCCCCCTCGGGGAGCGGGCGTTCGACCCGGCCGCCGACACCATGGGCACCCTCGACACCGTACGGGTGCAGCTGCCCGCCGAGGTCACCGAGGCGGTCCTCACCCGGCTGCCCGCCGCGTTCAAGGGCACCGGCACCGACGTGCTGCTCGCCGCCCTCGCCCTCGCCGTGAACCGCTGGCGCGGCACGGACCGCTCGGCCCTGGTCCGGCTGGAGGGCCACGGCCGCGAGGAGGACGCCGTCCCCGGCGCCGACCTCTCCCGCACCGTCGGCTGGTTCACCGCCATGTACCCCGCCAAGGTCGACGTACGGGGCGTGGACCTGGACGAGGTCCTGGCCGGCGGCCCCGCCGCCGGACGGGCGGTCAAGCTGGTCAAGGAGCAGCTGCGCGCCGTCCCGGACAAGGGCCTCGGCTACGGGCTGCTGCGCTGGCTCAACCCGGAGACCGCCGTCCAGCTGGAGGAGTACGCCGACCCGCAGATCGGCTTCAACTACCTCGGCCGGATCTCCGACTCCGACGTGCCCGAGCACCTGCGCGGCCACGGCTGGATCCCCTCCGACTGGTCCTCCGAGCTCGTCCCCATGCCCGACCCGGACCTGCCCGCGCTCTCCGCGCTGGAGGTCAACTCGGTCGTCACCGACACCGCCGACGGGGCCCGGCTCCAGACCGTCTTCATGTTCCCCACCGGAGCCCTGTCCCGCGAGCGGGCCGCCGAGCTGGCCGCCCTGTGGGTCGAGGTGCTGCACGGCATGGCCGCCTACGCCGCCCGCCCCCGGATCGGCGGGCTCACCCCCTCCGACGCCCCCCTGGTCACCGTCGGACAGGGCGAGATCGAGGAGTGGGAGGAGCGCTACGGCCGGCTGGTCCAGGTGTGGCCGCAGGCCCCCGGACAGTCCGGCATCCAGTTCCAGGCGGCGCTCGCCGACGGCACCTTCGACGTCTACCACATGCAGTTCGTGCTGCACCTGACCGGACGGGTGGACCCCGCGCGCATGCGGGCCGCCGGGCAGGCCCTCCTGGACCGCTACCCCAACCTGCGCTCCGCGTTCCTCGCCGCCGACGGAGGCGACCCCGTCCAGGTCGTCGCCGAACACGTCGACGTGCCCTGGCGCCACCTCGACCTGACCGGCCGCACCGAGCCCGAGCAGGACGCGGCGCTCGACGCGGCCCTCGCCGCCGACCGGGCCGACCAGCTCGACCCCGCGCGGCCGCCGCTGTTCCGCCTGGCCCTGCTCACCTGCGGACCCGAGCGGTCCAAGCTCATCGTCACCGCGCACCACACCCTCTTCGACGGCTGGTCCTCGCCGCTGGTCATCAAGGACCTGGTCCGGCTCTACGCCGGCGACGAGGAACTCGCCCCCGTGCGCGGCTACGGCGACTACCTGGCCTGGCTCTCCCGCCAGGACCGGGACGCCTCCGCCGCCCGCTGGCGCGAGGAGCTCGACGGCTTCGAGCAGCCGACCCTGCTGGCCGCCGAGCGCACCGCCGAGGGGGAGGCCACGGCCCTCGGCCGCGTCGAGGTCCCGCTCTCCATCGACAAGGGCCGCGAACTCGCCCGCCGCGCCGCCGAACTCGGCGTCACGCTCAACACCCTGCTCCAGGGCGCCTGGGCGGTCCTGCTCTCGAAGCTGACCGGCCGGCCCGACGTGGTCTTCGGCGCCGCCGTCAACGGCCGCCCGGCCGACCTGGCCGGCTCGGACGAGATGGTCGGCCTGTTCATCAACACCCTGCCCACCCGCGTCCGCTGCCGGCCGGGCGACACCCTGGGCCAGGTCATCACCGACCTCCAGGACCGCCAGGTCTCCCTGCTCGACCACCACTACTACGGCCTGGCCGACATCCAGCGCGGCGTCGCGCTGCCCTCGCTGTTCGACACCATCGTCGTCTTCGAGAACTACCCCATCGACCGCGAGGGCATCGTCGAGGCCAACGAGTCCGCCGGCTTCACCATCGACGCCATCCGCCCCTTCGCCGGCTCGCACTACCCGCTCACCCTCAACTCCTCCGACCCCTACCTGCGGCTCTCCCTCGACTACCAGACCACCCTCTTCGACCGGGGCGCGGCCGAGGAGACCGCCGCCCGGCTCGTCCGGGTCCTGGACCGGGTCCTGGAGGATCCGGCCACCCCCGTCGGCTCCGTCGACGTGCTCTCGGAGCAGGAGCGCCACCTGCTGGTCGAGGGGGTCAACGACACGGCCCGCCCGCTGGCGGACGACACCCTGCCGGGCGCCTTCGAGGCCCAGGTGCGGCGCACCCCCGACCGGACGGCCCTCATCGGCGAGGACGAGACCCTGACCTACGCCGAGTTCAACCGCCGCGCCAACCGGCTCGCGCACTGGCTCATCGAGCGCGGCGCGGGACCCGAGCGGCTGATCGCCGTCAAGGTGCCCCGCTCCGTGGACCTGATGGTCGCGATCTACGCCGTGGTGAAGGCCGGAGCCGCCTACGTGCCCGTCGACACCGAACTGCCTGAGGACCGGGTACGGCTCGTCCTGGACGGCGCGAAGCCGCTGCTCGTCCTCGACGCGGACCTCCCCGACGTCTCCGGACACCCGGACACCGACCCCGTCCGCGACCTCTCCCCGGACCACGCCGCCTACGTCATCTTCACCTCCGGCTCCACCGGCCGCCCCAAGGGCGTCCAGGTCGCCCACCGGGCCATCATGAACCGGCTGGCCTGGGGCCTGTCCCACTTCGACGTCACCCCCGAGGACCGCGTCCTGCTCAGCACCACCGCGAGCTTCGACGTCTCGGTGCCCGAGATCTTCGCCCCCCTGCAGACCGGCGCCGCCGTGGTCATCGCCCGGCCCGACGGCCGCCGCGACCCCGCCTACCTCGCCGACCTGATCCGGCGCGAGCGCGTCACCGGCGCGGACTTCGTCCCCTCCCTGCTGGAGGCCTTCGCGGCCGAACCCGCCGCCAAGGACTGCGACAGCCTGCGCTGGATCGAGGTGGCCGGCGAGGCCTTCCCGCCCGCCCTCGCCAACAAGGTCTCCGCCCTCCTGCCCGGCCTCGGCGTCCACAACCTCTACGGGCCCACCGAGGCCTCCGTCGAGGTCACCGCCCACCGGCACGTCCCCGGCGCGGACCGGGTGCCCATCGGCGCACCCGTGTGGAACACGCAGGTGTACGTGCTCGACTCCGCGCTGCGCCCGGTCGCCCCGGGCGTCGCCGGCGAGCTGTACCTGGCCGGCACCGGCCTCGCCCGCGGCTACCTCGGCCAGACCGGCCTCACCTCGGAACGCTTCGTAGCCTGCCCCTTCGGCGGGCCCGGCAGCCGGATGTACCGCACCGGCGACGTCGTCCGCTGGAACGCAGACGGCCAGGTCGAGTACATCGGCCGCTCCGACTTCCAGGTCAAGCTCCGCGGCTTCCGCATCGAGCTCGGCGAGATCGAGCAGGTCATCGCCGGTCACCCGGACGTCGAAAGCGCCGTGGCCCTGGTCCGCGAGGACCGCCCCGGCGACCAGCGCCTCGTCGTGTACGCGGTCCCGGCCGCCGGCCGGACCCCCGAGCGGCTGGACCCGACGGCCCTGACGGACCTGGCCCGCGAGCACCTGCCCGAGTACATGGTCCCCTCGGCGGTCGTCCCGCTCGCCGGACTCCCCTCCACCCCCAGCGGCAAGCTCGACCGCAAGGCGCTGCCCGCACCGGACCTCCCCGCCCTGACCGAGCCCGGCCGGGGCCCGCGCAACGCCACCGAGGAAACCCTCTGCGGGCTCTTCGCCGACCTGCTCGGCGTGGACGAGATCGGCATCGACGTCGACTTCTTCGACCACGGCGGCCACTCGCTGCTGGCCACCCGGCTCACCGGCCGCATCCGCAACGCCCTCGACGTCGACGTGAAGGTCACGACCGTGTTCCGCAACCCGACCGTCGCCCAGCTGGCGGAGCAGATCGCGGAACTGGCCGGGTCGACGTCGAACCGCCCCCAGCTGCGGCCCCGACTGGGCCGGATGACCGTATCGGAGCAGGCCCGATGATCCCCCTGTCCTTCGCGCAACGCCGGATGTGGTTCCTCCACCGCCTGGAGGGCCCCACCGCGACCTACAACATCCCCTTCGTGCTGCGCCTGGACGGGCCGCTGGACACCGACGCCCTGGCCGCGGCGGTGCGCGACGTCGTCACCCGGCACGAGAGCCTGCGCACCCTCATCACGGAGGACGCGGACGGCACGCCCGAGCAGCTGATCCTCTCCCCGCAGGAGGCGGACGTCCGGCTGCGCGTCGCCGACGCGGCCGCGGACGCGGTGGACGCCGTACTGCGGGAGGCCGTCGCCGAGCCCTTCGACCTGGACACCGAACTCCCCCTGCGGGCGACCGCCTTCCGGATCGCCCCGCAGGAGCACGTCCTGGCGTTCGTCTTCCACCACATCGCGGCCGACGGCGCCTCGATGGGGCCGTTCCTGCGCGACCTGATGGAGGCCTACGCGGCCCGCCACGCCGGACACGGGCCCGACTGGGAGCCGCTCCCCGTCCAGTACAAGGACTACACGCTGTGGCAGCAGCAGCTGCTCGGCGACGAGGACGACCCGGGGAGCATCGCGGCGGGCCAGCTGGACTACTGGCGCCGGGAACTGGCCGACGTGCCGCAGCCGGTCAACCTGCCGCTGGACCGCCCCCGCCCGGCGGTCGCCGGCCACCGGGGCGGCCACGTCTCCTTCGAGCTGGAACCGGAACTCGTCGCCCGCCTCGGGAAACTGGCCGCCGAGCACGGGGCCACCGCCCCCATGGTCGCCCAGGCCGCGCTCGCCGTCCTGCTGCAGAAGCTGGGCGGCGGCGAGGACGTCACGATCGGCAGCCCCATCGAGGGACGCACCGAGGAGGCCCTGGGCGACCTCATCGGCTTCTTCGTCAACACCTGGGTGCTGCGCGCCGACCTGTCGGGCGACCCCTCCTTCGGCGACCTGCTCGACCAGGCCCGCGACAAGGCCCTCGCCGCCTACGACAACCAGGACGTCCCGTTCGAGCGGCTGGTCGAGCTGATCGGCCTGGACCGCTCCACCTCCTACCAGCCGCTGTTCCAGGTGATGCTCGCCTGGCAGTTCGTCTGGCCGGAGATCCGGATGCCCGGCCTGCGGGCCACCCCCGTGGCCCTGGGCACCGACACCGCCAAGTTCGACCTGTTCTTCAACATCGTCCCCGACGCCACCGGGCGCGCGCACGGCCGCCTGGAGTACGCGGCCGAACTGTTCGACCACACCACGGCCGCCGCCGTCGTCGACCGGTTCGTCCGCATCCTGGAGCAGGCCGTCGCCGACCCCGCCCGGCGCGTCGCCGAGCTCGACGTCCTCGACCCGGACGAGCGCGCCTGGCTGCTGGACACCGCCAACGACACCGCCGGGCCGACCCTGGAGCCCGGCCTGGTGGAGGCCGTGGCCCGGCAGGCCCGCGAACTCCCCGACGCCCTCGCCGTCATCGCCGAGGACCGGTCGCTGACCTACGCGGAACTCGACGCGCGGGCCGGCCGGCTGGCGCACTGGCTGGCCGGACGCGGGGTGCGCCCCGAATCCCTCGTCGCCGTCCGCCTGCCCCGCTCGGCGGACCTCGTCGTCGCCCTGCTCGCCGTCCTCAAGGCCGGCGCCGCCTACATCCCCGTCGACCCGGAGCACCCGCAGTCCCGGATCGACTACATCCTCGCCGACTCGAACCCGGCCCTCGTCCTCGACGCCGACACGCTGGCCGAGGCGGCCCGGGAGGACGCCGGCGGCCCCCTCCCGGTCCCCGCCCCGCGCGTCTCCACGGACAACACCGCGTACGTCATCTACACCTCCGGCTCCACCGGCAACCCCAAGGGCGTCAGCGTCCCGCGCGGCGCCCTGGACAACTTCCTGGCCACGATGGGCCGCACCGTCCCGCTGTCACCCGCCGACCGGTGGCTCGCCGTGACCACGGTCTCCTTCGACATCGCGGCACTGGAGCTCTACCTCCCCCTGGTCCACGGCGCGGCCGTCGTCCTCGCGGGCAAGGACACCCTCTCCGACCCGTCCGAGGTCGCGGCCGTCCTGCGCCGCCACGAGGTCTCCGTGGTCCAGGCCACCCCGGCGTTCTGGCAGATGCTCCTCCAGCACGAGCCCGACGCCGCCAAGGGGCTGCGGGTCCTGACCGGCGGCGAGGCCCTCCCGGCCCGGCTCGCCGGGACGCTGGCCGGCGCCGCCGCCGAGGTCTTCAACGTATACGGCCCGACCGAGACCACCATCTGGTCCACCCTGTCCCGCGTCGAGGCCGGGACCGGCGTGGCCATCGGCTCCCCGATCGGCAACACGCGGGTGTACGTCCTCGACGCGCGGCTGGCCCCGGTCCCGCGCGGGGTCCAGGGCGAGCTGTACATCGCGGGCGAAGGCCTGGCGCGCGGCTACCAGGGCCGGCCCGGACTGACCTCCGAGCGGTTCACGGCCTGCCCCTTCGGCCCCGCCGGCGCCCGCATGTACCGGACCGGCGACCTCGTGCGCTGGTCCGCCGACGGCCGCCTGGAGTACCTCGGACGCACCGACTTCCAGGTCAAGGTGCGCGGCTTCCGCATCGAACTCGGCGAGATCGAGAACGTCCTGGCCGCACACCCCGGAGTGGCCCAGGCCGTGGTCGTGGTCCGCGAGGACCGGGAGGACGACAAGCGCCTCGTCGCCTACGTGGTCCCCGACCCGGAGGCCGCGGCCGCCGACGCCGACGGCCAGGTCGACGAGTGGCGCCAGGTCTACGACGAGAGCTACACCGACTCCGCGGACGAGGCCCTCGGCGAGGACTTCGAACTGTGGACCTCCTCCTACGACGGCGAGCCCATCCCCTGCGAGCAGATGCGCGAGTGGCGGGACGCGGCGGTCGCGCAGATCCTGCGGTACGCGCCGCGCCGGGTCCTGGAGATCGGCGTCGGCTCCGGACTGCTGCTGGCGAAGATCGTCGGCGAGGTCGAGGAGTACTGGGGCACCGACATCTCGGCCACCGTCGTCGACCGCGTCCGCCGCCAGGCCGACCAGGCCGGCCACGGCGACCGGGTCCGGCTCACCGCCCAGCCCGCCGACGACGTCTCCGGGCTGCCCCGGGGCGCCTTCGACACGATCGTCCTCAACTCGGTCGTGCAGTACTTCCCGAACGCCGCCTACCTCGACCGGGTGCTGGGCGAGGCCCTCGACCTGCTCGCGCCCGGCGGCCGGATCGTCATCGGCGACGTCCGCAACGCCGCGACCCTGCGGCTGCTGCTCACCGCGACGCAGCGCGCCGCCCACCCGTACGCGGCGCCCGAGGAACTGCGCTGCCTGGTCGAGAAGGCCCTGTTCGCCGAACGGGAACTCGTCCTCGCCCCCGAATGGTTCACGGACTGGGCGCAGGGCCGCCCCGTCGGCGTCGACATCCGGCTCAAGGCGGCGGACGCGCACAACGAGCTGACCCGGCACCGCTACGAGGTCGTCCTGCACAAGGATCCCGCCGACGCGCTCGACCTGGCCGGCGTCCCGGCCGTGCCCTGGCGGGGCGACGCCTCCGACCTGGCCGTACTGGCCCTGCGGGCGGACCGGACGGGCCCCCTGCGGGTCACCGGCATCCCCAACGTACGACTGGCCGAGGAGTCCGCCGCCGCCGTCACGGCGGGCGTCCTCGACCCGGCGCCGGACGCCGCCGCGCCCGCCGACCCGGAGGAACTGCTCCGGGCGGTCCGCGCGCACGGCAGGGACGCGGTCGTCACCTGGTCCGGTGCGGACCCGCGCGGCTTCGACCTGATCCTGCTGCCCGCCCCGCAGCCCGCGGAGCGGATCGTCACCGGCGCCTTCGACGCCGCCGCCGGCGCCGGGCGGACCCGGACGAACAACCCCTGCATGGCCAAGTCGGTCGGCCCGCTGCTGGCCCGGCTCCCCGAGTACCTGCGCGGGCGCCTGCCGGACTACATGGTGCCCACCGCGATCGTGCCGCTCTCCGGGATCCCGCTCACCCCGAACGGGAAGCTCGACCGGCGGGCGCTCCCGGTACCGGACTACGCCCGGGTCTCCACCGGCCGGGCGCCGCGCACCCCGCGCGAGGAGGCCCTGTCCGCCCTCTTCGCCGAGGTCCTCGGCCTGGACCGGGTCGGCGTCGACGACGACTACTTCGCCCTCGGCGGGGACAGCATCCGCTCCATCCAGGTCGTCGCCCGCGCCAAGGCCCGCGGCACGCTGATCACCGTGCGGGAGATCTTCGAACACCGCACGGTCGCCCGGCTCGCGGAACTCGTGGACGGGCGGGACGAGGAGACCCCGGTCCTGCCCGAACTCCCCGGCGGCGCCGTCGGCCGGGCCCCGCTGCCCCCGGCCGCCGAACGCCTCCTCGCCCACGGCGGACCCGTCGGACGGCTGTGCACCGCCCGGCTGCTCACCCTGCCCGAGGGCACCGGCCGCCCGGAAGCGGCCGCGGCCGTACGGGCCCTGCTCGACCGCCACGACGTCCTGCGCGCCCGCCTCGACCGCGCGGAGCCGGCCCTGTTCGTGGAGGCGGCCGCCGCCGTGGACGCCGACGCCCTGCTGCGCGAGGCCGACGGCGACGACGTCCGGGCCGAGCTGGAGGCCGCCGCCGGCCGCCTCGACCCGGAAGCGGGCGTCATGGCCCAGTTCGTCCGGCTCACCCCCGCCACGGGCGGCGACCGGCTGCTGGTCGTCGTGCACCGCCTGGCCGCCGACGGACCCTCCTGGCGGATCCTCCTCGCGGACCTGGCCGACGCCTGCGCGCAGGCGCGCGAGGGCCGCACCCCCGAGCTGCCCCGCACCGGCACCTCCTACCGCCGCTGGGCCCACGCCCTGGCCGACCGGACCGCCGCCACCGCCCCGCCGGAGCAGCCGGAGGCCCCGTACGAGGAGGAGTTCCTCCTCGGAACCCGGCAGCCCGACCCGGCCCGCGACCTCGCCGCCACCACCGGGGCGGTGCGGGTCACGGTCCCCGCGGACGTCACGGCGGACCTGCTCGGCCCGCTGCCGGCGGCGTACCGGGCCGGCGCCGAGGACGGCCTGGTCACCGCGCTGGCCCTGGCCCTGGCCCGGTTCGCCGAGACGCGCGGCCTGCCCGCCGCACCGGTGTCGGTCCGGCTGGAGGGCCGCGACCGGGCCGAGCACGTGGTGCCCGGCGCCGACCTGTCCCGCACGGTCGGCCGGTTCACCGCCGAGTTCCCGGCCCGCCTCGACCTGTCCGGCATCGACCTCGCGGACGCCCTCGACGGCGGTCCCGCCGCCGGCCGCGCCCTGAAGGCCGTCAAGGAGCAGGTGCGGGCGGTCCCCGACCACGGCGTGGGACACCGCGTCCCCGCCGGGCGGCCCGCACCGCGGATCGGGTTCACCTACCTCGACCGCACCCCCGGCGCCGGCCTGCCCGGGGAACCCGTCCACCCGGACCCCGCACCCGACGCGGACCTGCCCGCGGCCTCGGCCCTGGAGATCGAGGCGGCCGCCGTCCCGGTCCCCGGCGGAACCGGGCTCACCGCCTCCTTCGCCTTCCCCGCCGGGGTCCTCTCCCCCGAGGAGGCCACCGAGCTGGCCGGGCTCTGGGTCCGGGCGCTGACCGCCCTCGCCCGGCACGCCCACACCCCCGGAGCCGGCGGACTGACCCCGTCCGACGCGCCCCTGGCCGGCGTCGCCCAGCAGGAGATCGACACCTGGGAGGCCCGGTACGGCAGGCTCGCCGAGATCTGGCCGGCCACCCCGACCCAGTCCGGGATGCTCTTCCACACGCAGCTCGCGGGAGCCTCCTTCGACCCGTACCACAACCAGCTGGTGTTCCACCTCTCCGGCGAGGTCGACCCGGACCGCATGCGCCGGGCCGGACAGGCCCTGCTGGAACGCCACCCGGGCCTCCGCGCCGCGTACGCCGACCGGGCCGACGGCGACCTCGTCCAGGTGGTCCCGGCCGAAGGCGTCGTCCTGCCCTGGCGCCACCTCGACCTGACCGCCGCCGGGCTGCAGGAGCGGACCGAGGCGTTCGAGCGGTTCCTCGCCGAGGACCGGGCCGACCACTTCGACAGGGACGTCCCGCCGCTCATCCGGCTCGCCCTCGTCGTCATGGAGCCCGGCCGCGCCGAACTCGTCATGACCTCCCACCACGTCCTGTTCGACGGCTGGTCCACGCCCCTGATCATGCGGGACCTGCTGCTGCTCTACGGCTCCCGCGGCGACGGCGCCGCCCTGCCCGGGGCCCCGGACCTCGGCGCCTTCCTGACCTGGCGGGCCCGCCAGGACGAGGAGGAGTCCGCCCGCGCCTGGACGGCCGAGCTCGAAGGGGTCGAGGACCCCACCCTGCTCGCCCCCGGCTCCGAGGGCATCGGCGACGAGGGCGTCGCCCAGCTCGACGTGCCGTTCCCCGCCGAGGAGGCCCGCGCCCTCGCCGCGCGCGCCGCCGAACTGGGCGTCACCGTCAACACCCTGGTCCAGGGGGCCTGGGGACTGCTCCTCGGCCGGCTCACCGGCCGCCGGGACGTGGTCTTCGGCGCCACCGTCTCCGGCCGCCCCCCGGCGGTGGCGGACGTCGGCGAGATGGTCGGGATGTTCATCAACACCCTTCCCGTACGCCTCGCGTACGCCCCCGGCGACACCCTCGCCGAGATCCTCACCCGGCTCCAGGACCGGCAGGCCGGACTGCTGGAGCACCACCACCGGGGCCTCACCGAGATCCAGCGGGCCGTCGGCCGCCAGTCCCTCTTCGACACCCTGTTCGTCTTCGAGTCCTACCCGGTCGACCGGGAGGGCCTCGAAGCGGCCGGCGCCGCCGCCGACGGGATCGAGTTCACGGGCCTGCGCCCCGCCACCGCCACCAACTACCCGCTGGCCCTGATGGCGGCGGCCGACCCGCACCTCCAGCTGATCTTCCAGTACGCGCCCGGCGTCTTCGGCCGGGAGGCCGTGGAGCTGATCGCGGACCGCCTGGTACGCGTCCTGCGCCAGCTGACGGCCACCCCGGAGCTCAAGGCCGCGCAGCTGGAGGTCCTGGAGCCGGCCGAACGCCTCCGGCTGCTCGCCGCCTTCAACGACACGGCCGCCCCCACCCCCGCCACCACCGTGGGCGGGCTCGTCGAGGCACAGGCCGCCCGCACCCCGGACGCCCCCGCCCTCACCGCCGGGGACGAGACCCTCAGCTACCGCGAACTGAACGCCCGGGCCGACCGCCTGGCGGGCGAACTGGCCGCGCGCGGAGTGGGCCGCGAGTCCCTGGTCGCCCTCGCCCTGCCCCGGTCGGCCGAACTGGTCGTCGCCCTGCTCGCGATCCTGAAGGCGGGCGGCGCCTACCTCCCCGTCGACCCCAGGTACCCCAGCCACCGCCTGGCGGCCATCCTCGCCGAGGCCCGCCCGCTCCTGGTCCTGACCGACACCGCGACGGCCGGGACGCTGCCCGCACACGACGCCCCGGACCTCCTCCTCGACACCCTCGACCCGTCCGGGCCCGCCACCGCCCCCGCGACCGCACCGCACCCGGACCAGCTGGCGTACGTCATGTACACCTCCGGCTCCTCCGGCAAGCCCAAGGGCGTCGCCATCACCCACGCGAACATCGTCAACGGCGTCCTGCGGCTCGCCCCCCGCGTGGGGATGGAACCCGGCAAGCGGCTCCTCGCGGGCACCTCCGTCAACTTCGACGTCTCCGTCTTCGAGATCTTCACGACCCTCGCCTCCGGCGGGACCGTCGAACTGGTCCGGGACGTCCTGGTGCTGGGCGAGCGCAAGGAGGGCTGGAGCGGCGCCGTCGTCTCCACCGTCCCGTCCGCCTTCGCCGAACTCGTCGACGCCATCGCCGGCCGCACCGAGGTGGAGACGGTCGTCTTCGCCGGCGAGGCCCTGCCCTCCTCGCTCGTCGAGAAGGTCCGCGGCGCCTTCCCCGGCGTCCGCGTCGTCAACGCCTACGGGCAGAGCGAGTCCTTCTACGCCACCGCCTTCACCGTCCCCGACGCGGGCCCGGTACGGGCCGGCAGCGCACCCGTCGGCACCCCCCTCGGCAACATGCGGGCCTACGTCCTCGGCCCCGACCTGGCGCCGGTGCCCCAGGGCGCGGTCGGCGAGCTGTACGTCGGCGGCAACCTGGGCCGCGGCTACCAGGGCCGCGCCGACCTCACGGCCGACCGCTTCACGGCCGACCCGTTCGGCCCGGCCGGCTCGCGGATGTACCGCACCGGCGACCTGGCCCGCTGGAACGCCGAGGGCCAGCTGGAGTACACCGGCCGCGGCGACTCCCAGGTCAAGGTGCGCGGCTTCCGCGTCGAACCCGGCGAGGTCGAGGCGGCGCTCACCGCCCACCCGGCCGTCGGCCAGGCGGTCGTCATCGCCCGGGAGGCCCCCGGCTCCGGCAAGCGGCTCGTCGCCTACGCCGTGCCGGACACCGCCGTCGGGGCGGAGGAGCTGCGCCGGTTCACCGCCGAGCGGCTGCCCGAGTTCATGGTGCCCTCCGCCGTCGTGCTCCTGGACCGGCTGCCGCTGATGCCCAACGGCAAGCTGGACCGGGCCGCGCTGCCCGAACCGGAGTTCACCGGCGCCCCCTACCGGGCACCCCGCAGCGCCCGCGAGGAGGCCCTGACCGCCCTGTTCGCCGAGGTCCTCGGCCTGGAGCGGGTCGGCATCGACGACGGCTTCTTCGAGCTCGGCGGGCACTCCCTGCTCGCCACCCGGCTCATCAGCCGCGCCCGCGCCGAGATGGGGGTGGAGATCCCCATCCGCAAGATCTTCGACCTGCCGACCGTGGCCGCGCTCGCACCGTGGCTCGAGGAGTCGGCCGTACCGCGCCGCCCGAGTCTGCGCCAGATGTTCGTATGAGGAGTGAAGCAATGATCCCGCTGTCCTTCGTGCAACGTCGCACATGGTTCCTGCACCAGCTGGAGGGTGCGGAGACCTGGAACATCTCCTCGGCGTTCCGGCTGACCGGGCCCCTGGACCGGGCCGCCCTCCACGCGGCCCTCGGCGACCTCGTCGACCGGCACGAGATCCTGCGCACCGTCTACCTGACGGACGACGACGGGGAGCCCCACCAGGTCATCCTGCCGCTGGAGCGGGCCTTGGAGCAGGTGGCGCTCCCGGTCGCCGACGTGGCGCCCGAGGACGAGGCCGCCGCCGTGGACGAGACCGTCGCCCACTGGTTCGACCTGGAGGCGGAGATCCCCCTGCGGGCCCGCCTGCTGCGCACCGGACCCGAGGAGCACGTCCTGGTCCTGGTCATCCACCACATCGCCTCCGACGGCAGCTCGGGCGCCCCCCTGGCCCGCGACCTGGCCGCCGCCTACAACGCCCGGCGGGCCGGCGGGGCCCCGCGGTGGGAGCCGCTGCCCGTCCAGTACAAGGACTTCACGATGTGGCAGCGCGAGGTCCTCGGCGACCTCGCGGACCCGGCGAGCCTGGGCGCGCAGCAGGTCGCGTACTGGCGCCGCGAACTGGACGGGGTGCCGCAGCCCCTCAACCTCCCGCTGGACCGCCCCCGTTCCGTCGAGGGCGGCACCGACGGGGACGCCGTGCCCATCCCCGTGCCGGCGCGGGTGATGGCCGGACTGCAGAAGCTCGCCGACGGGCGCGGGCTGACCATGTCCATGGTCATGCAGGCCGCGCTCGGCGTACTGCTGGGCAAGCTCGGCGGCGGCGAGGACATCCCGGTCGGCACGCCCATCGCCGGCCGCACCGACGAGGCCCTGAACGACCTCATCGGCTGCTTCGTCAACAACCTCGTCATCCGCATGGACCTCTCCGGCGACCCGACCCTCGCCGACCTCCTCGCCCAGGTGCGCGACAAGGCGCTGGCCGCCTACGAGCACCAGGACGTCCCCTTCGAGGTGCTGGTCGAGCAGCTCAACCCCGACCGCTCCGCCGCCTACCGGCCGATCTTCCAGGTCATGTGCGGCTGGCAGAACACCGAGAAGTGGTCCCTCGAACTCGACGGCCTCGACGTCGAATACCGCCAGGCCCTCCTCGCGACCACCCAGGTCGACGTGTTCTTCAGCATGACCACCGACGAGAGCGGCGCCCTGCGCGGCGACATCTCCTACGCCACCCACCTCTTCGACCGGGACACCGTCGAGGACATGGCCGCCCGCTACGCCCGCGTCCTGGAGCAGTTCGCCGCGGACCCGCAGACCCGCGTCGGGGACGTGGATGTCCTCGTCGAGGGCGAACGGGAACTGCTCCTCACCGAGGTCAACGACACCGCCGAGGCCACCCTCGAAGGCGGCCTGGCCGAGGCCGTGCGCCGCCGCGCCGAGGCCGCCCCGGACTCCCTCGCCCTGATCGCCGAGGAGGAGACGCTCACCTACCGCGAGCTGGAGGCCCGCTCGAACCGCCTCGCGCACTGGCTCGCCGGCCGCGGCGTGCGCGCCGAGTCGCTCGTCGCCGTGTGCCTGCCCCGGACCGCCGACCTGCCGGTGGCCCTGCTCGCCGTCCTCAAGGCCGGCGGCGCCTACGTCCCCGTCGACCCGGACCACCCCCGCTCCCGCATCGACTTCGTCCTCGAACAGGCGAAACCGACGCTCGTCCTCGACGCCGACACCCTCGCCGCCGCGGACTACGCCGGCCTCCCGGACACCCCGCCCGAGGCCGTCGTCCGCCCGGACAACACCCAGTACGTCATCTACACCTCCGGCTCCACCGGCACCCCCAAGGGCGTGACGATCCCGCGCGGCGCCGTGGCCAACTTCCTCGCCGCGGCCGGCCGCCGCTTCCCGCTCACCCCCGCCGACCGGATGCTGTTCAGCACGACCGTGTCCTTCGACATGGCCAACACCGAGCTGTACCTCCCCTTCGTCTCCGGCGCCACCATGGTCCTGGCGCGGAAGGAGACCGTCACCGACCCCTCGGCGATGACCGCCCTGCTGCGCCGCCACGGCGTCACCGTGGTCCAGGCCACCCCCGGCTTCTGGCAGATGCTCCTCACCCACGAGCCCGAGGCGGCCCGGGGCCTGCGGATCATCACCGGCGCGGAGGCCGTCCCCGTCCGCCTCGCCGAGACCCTGGCCGAACAGGCCGCCGAGGCCGGCAACTGGTACGGCCCCTCCGAGACCACCACCTGGTCCACCACCGCCCCCCTCAAGGCCGGGGCGGGCGTGGCCATCGGCACGCCGATCGGCAACACGCAGGTGTACGTGCTGGACGCGCGGCTGCGCCCGGTCCCGCGCGGGGTCCAGGGCGAGCTGTACATCGCCGGCGACGGACTCGCCCGCGGCTACCAGGACCGCCCCGAGCTGACCGCCGAACGGTTCGTGCCCTCCCCGTTCGGCCCCGCCGGCTCCCGGATGTACCGCACCGGCGACCTGGTGCGGTGGAACAAGGCGGGGCAGCTGGAGTACCTGGCCCGCACCGACCACCAGGTCAAGGTGCGCGGCTTCCGCATCGAGCTCGGCGAGATCGAGCACGTCCTGGCCGGACACCCCGACGTGTCGCGGGCGGCGGTCGTCGTCCGCGAGAACCGGCAGGGCGACCGGAACATCGTCGGCTACGTGGTGCCCGCGGCGGACGCCGGCGCGCCCGCCGCACTCCTCCCCGAGCTCACCGAGTACCTGCGCGGACGCCTCCCGGACTACATGGTGCCCTCCGCGCTGATCCCCCTCGACGAGATCCCGCTGACCCCCAACGGCAAGCTCGACCGGCAGGCCCTGCCCGACGGCAGCGCCGCCGCCCCGGCCGGCGGCGCGCCCCGCAACTCCCACGAGGAGAGGCTGGCCGCCGTCTTCCGCGAACTGCTGGACCGCGAGGACGTCGGCGTCGACGACGACTTCTTCGCCCTCGGCGGCCACTCGCTGCTCGCCACCCGGCTCAGCGTCCGCATCCGCAAGGACTTCGACGTCGAACTGCCGCTCAGGACGATCATCAAGTTCCCGACGGTGGCCGAGCTTGCCGCCCTGCTGCTCGCCGGAGCCGTCCCCGACGAGGTCGCCGACCCCTTCGGCGTCGTCCTGCCGCTCAACAGCGACCCCGGCACCGGCAGGAAGCCGCTGTGGTTCTTCCACGGCGGCGGCGGCCTGGGCTGGGCGTACTTCAGCTTCGTCACCCACGTGCAGGGCCGGCAGGCGTACGCCCTCCAGTCGCGCGGCGCCGACGGCCGGGCCCCGCTCGTGGAGTCCATCGACGAGATGGTCGACCACTTCATCGAGGAGATGCTCGCGGTCCAGCCGGAGGGCCCCTTCAACCTGGTCGGCTGGTCCTACGGCGGCACCCTCGTCCAGGCCGTCGCCGCGGGCCTGGACCGGCGCGGCCACGAGATCGCCCTCACCGCGATCCTGGACTCCCAGCCGGGCGGCCAGGGCTGGTCCGACATCCACCGGAACAAGACGGTAGACGACTACCGCGACGAGCTCGAGGACTTCTTCGGCCAGTACATCGGCACCGGGAACCAGCAGGACTTCCTCGACAACATGTCGAAGGTCCTCGCCAACAACACGAACCTGATGATGGATTGGGAGTCCCCGGTCTACGAGGGCGACGTCGTCTTCTTCCACGCCACCCTCAAGGACGAGATGTACGCCCACCTGTGGCGCCCCTACGTCCGCGGTGCGATCGAGGAGCACGACGTGGCCGCCACCCACCACGAGATGAACCTGCCCGGACCGGTGTCCGAGGTCTTCGAGGTGCTCAACCGCAAGCTGGCGGACCTGGCATGACGAACCCGGCGGACCGTCGGACGGATGATCGGAGTTGGTGTCGATGACGCAGACCACGCTGCTGTGCGTGCCGTTCGCGGGAGCGGGTCCCTCCTTCTTCCACCCCTGGCGCGAGCTCGCCGCCGGCCGGTGGCGGGTGGCCTCGGTGGAGCTGCCGGGCCGGGAGCGGCGGATCATGGAGGAGCCGTACCGCAACGTCTACGAGGCGGCCAAGGGCTCGATCGACGAGGTCGTGGCCGACCTCGGCGAAGGGGCGCGGACCGTCCTGTTCGGGCACAGCCTGGGCGCCGTGCTCGCGTACGAGCTGGCCCACCTGCTGGGCGAGCGCGGCGTCCACGTCGAAGGGCTGGTCGTCAGCGGCTCCCCGGGCCCCTGGACCCAGCGCGAGCGGCGCGCGGCGGGCCTGCCCGACGAGGAGTTCCTCGCCCGGGTCGAGGAGTTCGCCGGCTTCCGGCACGAGGCCCTGGACCACCCGGAGATGCGCGAGCTGATCCTGCCCGTCCTCCAGGCCGACTGCGAGATGCACGAGAGCTACGTACCGAGCACCGACGTACCGCTGGCCGTGCCGATCCGCTCGCTGCGCGGCGCCGACGACGGCCTGGTCACCGCAGAGGAGGCCCGCCAGTGGCAGGCGGCGACCACCGCCGGCTTCTCCTACGCGGAGTTCCCCGGCGACCACATGTACCTGGTCGACGCGGGCCGGGAGGTCCTCGACGCGATCGCCGAGCAGTAGCCCCGGACAGCGGATGCGCACTCCAGCGCCGTGTCAGGGGCGTGACAGGTCGATGACAGGCCCGGAGAGGAAAGTGGAGGCATGAGAAGTTCAGCGATCGCAGTTTCAGGGCTGCGTAAGGCATACGGTGACAAGGTCGTGCTCGACGGCATCGACTTCGACGTCGCCGCGGGATCGGTCTTCTCCCTGCTCGGCCCGAACGGGGCCGGCAAGACGACGACGGTCAACGTCCTCACGACGTTGATGAAGGCCGACGCCGGCACGGTGCGCGTCGCCGGGCACGACGTGGCGACCGAGACCAAGCGGGTGCGCGGGGCCATCGGCGTGACCGGCCAGTTCGCCGCGGTCGACGAGCTGCTGTCGGGCCGGGAGAACCTCACGCTGATGGCGGACCTGAAGCGCGTGCGCGACGGCGGCCGCGTGGTGACGGGGCTGCTGGAGCGGTTCGACCTGGTCGAGTCGGCGGACAAGCAGGCCTCGACCTACTCCGGCGGCATGCGCCGGAAGCTGGACCTGGCGATGACCCTGGTCGGCAACCCGCAGGTGATCTTCCTGGACGAGCCGACCACGGGTCTCGACCCGCGCAGCCGGCGCACCATGTGGGGGATCGTCCGCGAGCTGGTCGCCGAGGGCACCACCATCTTCCTCACCACCCAGTACCTGGAGGAGGCGGACCAGCTCGCCGACCGGATCGCGGTCCTCAACCAGGGCCGCCTGGTCGCCCAGGGCACCCCCGAGGAGCTCAAGCGCCAGATCCCCGGCACCCACGTCCGGTTCCGCTTCGCCGACCTCGTCGAACTCGACGCGGCGGCCCGGGTCCTGACCGAGGCCTCCCGGGACGAGGAGGAGCTCACCCTGCGGGTGCCCGGCGACGGCGAGACCCGGTCGGTGCGCGCCCTGCTGGACCGCCTCGACGCGCACGCGATCGACGCCCAGGAGTTCTCCGTGCAGCGCCCGGACCTCGACGACGTCTTCCTCGCCCTGACCGAGCAGACGGCGGCTACCCAGCAGACCAGCAAGGAGGCGATCGCACAGTGAGCACGGTCTCGACGCCGTTGGCCGATTCGGCGATCATGCTGCGCCGCAACCTGAAGCACACCGTGCGCAACCCCGTCACGGTCTTCAACGCGGTCCTGTTCCCCATCATCATCATGCTCATGTTCGTCGGGGTGTTCGGCGGCGCCTTCAGCGTCGGCGAGGACTACGTGGACTACGCCACGCCCGGCCTGCTCGTCATGGCCATCAGCTACGGGCTGGGCGCCACGGCCACCGCCGTCAACGACGACATGACCAAGGGCATCATCAACCGCTTCAAGGTCATGGACGTCTCCCGCGGCGCCATGCTCACCGGGCACGTCATCGTCACCTCGGTGCGCTGCCTGGTGGCCTGCGCGGCCATCGTCGGCGTGGCCTTCGCCATGGGCTTCGACCCGGGCGCGAGCGCCCTCGACTGGCTCGGCGTCGTCGGCGTCATCGTGCTGCTGAGCTTCGCGGCCGGCTGGCTCACCGTCGCCACCGGACTGGCCGCCAAGACCGTGGAATCGGCCGGCCTGGCCTCCGTACCGCTGATCATGCTGCCGTTCCTGAGCACCGCCTTCGTCCCGGCGGAGTCCATGGGCACGGGCATCCGGCAGTTCGCGGAGTACCAGCCCTTCACCCCGATCATCGAGACCCTGCGCGGACTGCTCCAGGGCCACCCGTCGGGCGGCGACGCCCTCGCCGCCGTCGCCTGGTGCCTCGGGCTCGCCCTCATCGGCTACCTGTGGGCGGTCTCCTCGTTCAACAAGCGGGCCTGAACCAGGGGTTTGGAGAGGAAGTCGTCGGCACCGGTGTCCAGTGCCTCCGCCTCGTCGTACTCGCCGTCCTTCGCGGTCTGCATCAG